>CAZONP010000005.1:0-11281 GCA_964581155.1 uncultured Candidimonas sp.
TGGGCCATGGCGTGGTAGGCGGGCATGTCGGCCAATTGGGCGATGACGATGAAGTCCGGGCCCGGCGAAACGCGGTAGCACTGCAGTATGGCGGGTTCGTGCGCGACGCCGGCTTCGAAGGCGTCCATATATTCAGTGGTCTGGATATCCAGAGTGATTTCCACAATGGCTGTCAGCGTACTTCCCAGCTTGGAAGGGTCGAGTATGGCGACTTGCTTTTGAATGATGCCTTCGTCGACCAGACGTTTGACGCGGCGCAGACACGTGGGCGCGGAAGCATGCACCCGGTGGGCGAGGTCTTGATTGGTTAGCGCGCTGTCGGTTTGTAGTTGCGCGAGAATGCGAAGATCCAGTTCGTCCATTGATACTTACCTTTAGTTTCTGCTCAATTATTTCATGCACCGCTTAAAGATGAAATTATATTGCGGATTTTCAGGTTATCGAAATAAACTTCCAAAACTTACGTGGTTTAGAAATCTAATTTCCCACTGACTCGCGCACAATGGCCTATCTTTTACATAGTCGGGAGCAAACCCATGTGCGGCATTGTCGGCGCAGTAGCGCAACGCGATATCACCCCTATTCTTTTGCAAGGTCTGCAGCGCCTGGAATACCGGGGCTACGATTCCTGCGGCGTTGCCGTGCACGCCAACGGGGAACTGCGCCGGGCCCGCAGCACGCAACGGGTCGCCGAGCTTCGGGAGCAAGTCCAGGCCGACACGATTGAAGGCTTTACAGGCATAGCGCACACGCGCTGGGCTACGCATGGCGCGCCTGCCACTCACAATGCCCACCCGCATTTCTCCGGCCAAGGCAAGGGCGCCGCGCGCATTGCGTTGGTTCATAACGGCATTATCGAAAACTACGAAGAACTGCGCACGGAACTGCAGGCATCGGGGTACGTGTTTGAAAGCCAGACCGATACCGAGGTGGTGGCCCATTTGGTCGATCACCTGTATGCCGGCGATCTTTTCGAGGCCGTCCAGCAGGCAACGCACCGGCTTGAAGGCGCCTATGCCATTGCCGTGTTCTGCCGCGACGAACCTCACCGGGTGATCGGAGCGCGTCATGGGTCGCCGTTGGTAGTGGGCCGCGGAGTGAACGAAAACTTCCTGGCGTCCGACGCCTTGGCATTGGCCGGCACGACCGACCAGATCATTTACCTGGAAGACGGCGACGTGGTCGACCTGCAGTTGTCGCGTGTATGGATTATTGATCGTGAGGGCAAGGCCGTGGATCGCGAGGTTCACACGGTGCATGTGCACACGGGGGCGGCCGAATTGGGGCCGTATCGCCACTATATGCAAAAGGAAATCTTCGAGCAGCCGCGCGCTGTGGCCGACACGCTGCAGGACATAGAAAGCATCACGCCGGAATTGTTCGGCGACCAGGCATACAAGGTATTCAAAGACATCGACAACGTCTTGATCCTGGCTTGCGGCACCAGCTATTACGCCGGCTTGACCGCACGTTACTGGATCGAGTCAATCGCAAAAATCCCGGTGAATGTGGAAGTGGCCAGCGAGTATCGCTACCGCGACAGCGTGCCTGATCCGCGCACCCTGGTCGTGACCATTTCCCAGTCCGGCGAAACCGCCGACACGCTGGCCGCCCTTAAGCATGCGCGTGCGCTGGGCATGGAGCATACGTTGACGATTTGCAATGTGGCCACCAGCGCCATGGTTCGCGAGTGCAAGCTTGCTTACATCACCCGTGCTGGTGTGGAAATTGGCGTGGCCTCGACCAAAGCGTTCACGACGCAACTGACCGCGTTGTTCTTATTGACCCTGGCCCTGGCCCACACCAAGGACCGATTAAGCGACGAGATGGAGTCCGACGCGTTGAAGGCCTTGCGCCACTTGCCAGTGGCCATTAGCGCGGTGTTGGCGCTGGAACCGCAAATTATTGACTGGGCTGACCGCTTTGCCAGCAAGGAGCACGCTTTATTCCTTGGCCGGGGCATGCATTACCCGATCGCCCTGGAAGGCGCGTTGAAACTGAAGGAAATCAGCTACATACATGCCGAGGCCTATCCGGCAGGGGAATTGAAGCATGGTCCGCTGGCACTGGTGACGGAAGCCATGCCGGTGGTGACCATTGCCCCGCGCGACGAACTGTTGGAAAAGCTGAAGTCCAACATGCAGGAAGTGCGCGCGCGCGGCGGCGAGCTGTATGTGTTCGCGGATGCGGACACCAGGATTGGAAGTAGCGAGGGGATTCATGTGATCCGTATGCCGGAGCACTACGGAAAACTGTCGCCCATACTGCATACGATACCGTTGCAGTTGCTGGCGTATCACACGGCGGTGGCGCGTGGGACAGACGTGGATAAGCCACGGAATCTGGCCAAGAGTGTGACGGTGGAGTGAACTCCGAATTCAGCTTCACGCTGTGAAGAGCGGAAATAAAGTCCGTCGAAAGGGAATAAAGTCTGTCGACCGATAAATGCGCTCAAGTTGCCTTCAAAAATTCGCATTATCGGCGCACTGCCGGTTGCTTTTCTCGACGCCTTCGCGCGGGGTCACACCTTGACAATCCGCAATGGCAGGCGCGAAGAAGCTGTCGCGTTCGGATTGAGCGGCTCATCGAAAGCGGTTCAGATTATGCGCTCGGTATGCTGCATGCAGGGCCGCCCGGTTCCCGCACACACTGAGGCTTCTCGACATCGCGCACGCGCATGTCTGCGACGGACTCCTTAAAGACCCCATAGCTAAAGGTTCCGTCCCGCCGATTTTTCCCGTAGCGGCCATAAGCGCGGGCCGTGGCGCCATGTCGCCGCGAGACTCTCCTCGTCCGCAACCCCTACGTCCAGCGCGGCGGTCCGAAGCGGCGCCTCACGCGCAACGATAGCAGCGACGTGACTTTCAATAAGCCTGAAAAAGGCGGAGGCCGCCACAGGCTCCAATTTCGCGCATACGGCCTGAATCACCTCGAGTTCGACACCCTGGTATTTCAGGGCGAACTCGAGGTGAGCCAATGGATCGTCACTATTAGGCGCTACAGCGGCGGGCATATGCAGCTCATTGCCTTTTTCGCGCACCGACAACACACCATCGTCTTGCATTTTTGCAAGTGAGCGACTTGGTTTTGGATTGTTTGGCGGTATTAGGCCCTGCTAAGGTGGTGTCACTCCATAGAAATAAAAAAAGGAGACAACGAAATGAATAAAGACATGGATCTATCCGAAAGCGAGTAAGGCACTGGCAGTTTAAATATTGTCGTGTGTGCCAACAGCCGTCCGAGGATATGAGAAAGGGGATCGTGTTGAAAATAGCATTCATTGGACTTGGCAATATGGGCTTGCCTATGGCAAGCAATCTGGTCAGGGCTGGATTTGATGTTCATGGCTATGACCGTGCCCCGGCATCCATGCGCTTGTTTGAACAGGCTGGCGGAAAGTCCGAGTCCACACCGGCGGCTGCCGTTACGGGCGCGGACATGGTAATTACCATGCTCCCGAACTCTGCTCATGTCGAAGCTCTTTACTTGTCGGATCCAGACCTGTTGGCACGGATCCCAAAGACCTCACTCTTGATTGATTGCTCCACGGTTGCAATCGAGAAGGTCAGGGCACTTTCGAGTACGTTGCATGACCGGGGCTATACCTTGATCGACGCGCCTGTGTCGGGTGGTACCGGTGCGGCTCAGTCGGGAACGCTCACGATTATGGTCGGTGGCGGCAAGTCAAGCCTTGAGCTGGCGCGACCTGTACTCGAGAAGATGAGCGCCCGGATCGTCCATGCAGGCGAAGTGGGCGCGGGTCAAACTGCAAAGATCTGCAATAACCTGGTTTTGGGTGTCGTCATGATTGCCAATAGCGAAGCTTTGCAGCTGGGCATCAGTAATGGACTTGACCCTGCATTGCTTTCAGAGATCATCGGTATGAGTTCAGGCGGTAACTGGGCCCTATCGAACCTCAACCCCTGCCCCGGCGTCGTAGCAACGGCGCCTTCCTCGCACGACTATATCGGGAAATTCACTGTCGACCTGATGGTGAAGGATTTAGGGTTGTCTTTGGAGGCAGCAATGGAAAAGGATGTCTCGGCCCGTCTCGCAGCCTTGGCGCTGGAGCAATTCACCGCACACGCGGCTGCCGGCAATGGACTACGGGACTTCTCCAGTATTTTCACCATGCTGGCGCCGGGCAGGCCCAGCGTGTCTGTGTAGTCAAGGTCGACTCAAGAATGTAAGTTTTATTCCAAAAGAGATAAATAATGAAGCAACACGGTCACTATTTCGGAGGGGAACACGTCGCCGGCCCCGGAAGGCGCAACGGTCCTGTTTTCAATCCTTCAACCGGTAGGCAGATTGGCGTTCTCGACTACGCTGGCGCCCGGTTGGCGGACGAGGTCGTCGGGGTAGCTACCAAAGCACAGTGCTCCTGGGGCGAAGAGTCTCAGGCGAAGCGAGTGCAGGTCATGTACAGCTTTCGGAATCTGCTGATCGAAAACGCTGAGCGCCTGGCACAGGCTATCGGCATTGAAAATGGCAAGACGATCCAGGATGCACATGGAGAGCTCTCCAGAGCGCTCGAGGCGGTCGAGTTTGCGACTAATGGTCCGGCAATAAGTAAAGGTGAATTCTCGCGCAATGTCGGAGGCGGGATTGACGTCTACTCGATGCGAGTCCCGGTGGGTGTGGTCGCCTGCATAGCTCCATTCAATTTTCCGGTGATGGTACCGCTGATGATGAGCGCAATGGCTATCAGTCTTGGCAATGCGGTGATTCTCAAGCCCTCTGAAAAGGTGCCTTCCGCGGCATTGCTGCTGGCGGAACTTTGGAAAGAGGCAGGATTGCCGGATGGCGTCTGGAATGTCGTGAATGGCGATAAAGAGATTGTGGATGCATTGCTAAAACACGATGGCATTGCGGCGGTCAGTTTTGTTGGGTCGACAGCGGTTGGCGAGTATGTCTACCATCAGGGTACTGCGAACAACAAGCGGGTCGCGTCATTCACTGGCGGCAAGAACCACATGATTGTTATGCCCGACGCTGATTTGGAAGCAGCATCTGCGGGCTTTGTGACGGCCGCGTATGGCTCAGCAAGTCAAAGATGCATGGCGCTGTCGTTGCTTGTGGCGGTTGGAGAAGATACCGCTGACAAACTCAGAAAGCTGCTAGTTCCCAAGATCAATGCATTAAGGGTCGGACCTTACGATGATCCAAGGGCGGACTTTGGCGCCGTGGTCTCCGCCCAATCGAAGGTCGCAATCGAAGCTGCCATTGCGGAAAGTGTAAAAAATGGTGCGGAACTTCTCACCGACGGACGCAAAGTGAAGGTAGACAGCCATCGCGAAGGCTACTACCTTGGTGCCACACTTCTCGATCACGTTACAACCGAGATGCCATTCTATAAGGAAGAGGTGTTCGGACCTGCTCGAGGAATTGTCAGGGTGAGCAGTCTGGAGGAAGCCATTCGAATCGCCAATAAGCATCAGTACGGAAACGGGGCCGTGATCTACACGCGGGATGGGAGAACTGCGCAGAGGTTTGTGGCCGGCGTTGACGCTGGTGGCATAGGTGTAAATGTGCCGGTGCCGGTGCCTGTGGGCTATCACAATTTTGGGGGGTTCAGGCGTTCCAGGTTTGGAGACGCGCAGCTGTTCGGCCCCGAAGCGGTACGTTTCTTTACCAAACTGAAAACAGTTTCTCAGCGCTGGCCCGAAGAAAAAGAGGCCGCCCCTGTCGCCTCACTGGCCTTCCCGAAGAACAAATAGCCGCAGGTCGCGAAACTACCCTGCGAAGGATGCACCGACCTCGCAAGTTTTTATCTTGGTCACAACCAATGCCGGTAAGGCAATCGATTCCTAAGTGAACTCGCGCGAGACGCTAAGGAGTCTTATTACATGAACTACGGAGACAAGTAATGAAAAAAATATTTGATAAGAAGATTGGCCCCCCCATGAAGCTTTTTTCAGCCGGCTTATTGGCTGTATCGACAATGTTGGCGGCGCCCATGGCGAAGGGTGCTGAGCTAGCGCTATTGTCCAGTTTCGCTCAGAATTTCCCCTTTTATGAACAAGTCGGCCCTCGTTTTACCGAACTGCTCAAAGAACAAACAGGCGGTGATCTTACGATTGTGTTCAACGGACCTGATACGGTTCCGGCGTTTGAGCAAATTGCGCCGGTTCAAGCAGGGGTCTTTGACTTGCTGTTTACCCACCCGGCTTATCACTCAGGCACGTCGGGGGTGGGATTGGCCATTGACGCTATAGAAAATGATCCAGTCAAACGTCGTAGCGAGGGAATCTTTGATTTCATTGACAAGCATTACCAGAGCAAGGGGCTGAAGCTTATCGCCATGCCGTCTATTGGCACCAAGGGATTCACGTTTTATTTAAGCAAGCCTATTGACGGTGAACCCGGGCTTAAAGGCCAAAAGATTAGAGGTACAACGCCATATCACCCCATGATCAAGGAACTTGGTGGAGCACCCGTCAATTTGCCGCCTCCTGATATTTATACATCGATCCAGCGGGGCACAATTGACGGGGCGGCGTTCGCGCTCGTCGGGGCCGAATCCCTTAAATGGTATGAAGTGGCTAAGTACGTCTCGGCTCCTACGTTTGGGCAGGTTAGCGTCATGATTCTCATGAATTTAGAAAAATGGAATAGCCTGCCAAAAACAACCCAGGACGCGATGACCGAAGCAGGAAAAAAAGTCGAGATCGCGGCTATTGACGTTTTTGACAAAATGGCGACTGAGGAGCTGGAAAACCTCAAGGCAAAAGGTATGCAAATTTCCGAATTCAAGCCCGCCGAAGCGAATCGTCTGGAGGAAATGTGGTCTGAGGGCGTTTGGGCTGTTGCGGAAGTGACTTCCAAGCAAGAGTCACATCAGTTTCGTGAATTTGCCAAATCCAAGGGAATGACTAAATGAACGCTACCGACTCCCAGGTCGGTACGCGAACCAGTCAACATTCCCAGCAGCCCGTAACGCGGCTGGGGGTGTTGGTAAGTCTGCTTGACCGAATTACGGTTTGCCTGTTCGCGCTGAGCGCCGGCCTGCTCTTTCTGATTATGGCCATGTATATGAACGAGATTGTGATGCGATATTTATTGAATTCGCCCACGGTCTGGTCCATAGATATTGTCTCGTTTTCCTTGGCGGCATTGGTGTCTTTGGCTGCTCCGGAGTTAGCCAGAACTAACGGCAATATAAGTATCACGATTTTGCCGGACACCATTAAGAGCAAGTCGGTTCAGCGCCGCTACAAGGCGGTTCTGGCGTTTGTCAGCGCGATTGTGATTGGTATTGTGTGCTTTATAACCACTCAAGAAACGTTAAAGCTCTATAACTCGAACATTCTAACTGTTGGAACGTTCATCGTGCCCAAGTGGTGGATTTCTGTGTTTATCCCGATTGGGTTGTTTTTCACCAGCGTGCAGTACCTTCGCCATGCCGCGTGCGAGTTCACGCTATCGCTAGCGGATCGGGAGTAGTTCAGCTATGGAATGGTACTGGGTCCTCTTAACGTCGTTGTCTCTGATCTTGGTGCTGATGGCCATCGGCCTACCTGTCTTTGTTGCATTCTTTTTGGCTAATCTTCTTGGGGTCATATTGATTACGGGCACGCGCGGCTTTGGCATGTTCAGTAACAGCATTTACGACTCCATCACGTCAGAAAGTTTTACCACGATTCCACTTTTTATCCTGATGGGAGAAATCCTCTTTCGATCCGGGACGATAGCGGTTTTATCCAAAGCTGTTGACGTGTTCATCGGCAACGTACGCGGCCGGATGTATTTGTTGGTTATTGTGCTGTCTACAATCTTCGGAGCGTTGTCCGGGTCGGCTGTTGCGGTTGCCGCCATGCTGGGGCGGTCACTAATGCCGCAAATGGCTCAACTTGGCTACGACCGGAAGCTTAGCGGTATGACCATTCTGGCAGGCGCAAGCCTGGCCCCGATCATCCCCCCGAGCGTACTTGCCATCATTATTGGCTCATTGGTTACAAACGTTTCCATTGCCGGCCTTCTAATCGCCGGCATTATTCCCGGCATAATCATCGCAACCATTTTGGCTGTTTATATCGGCTTCAGAATCGCCGCCGATCCGTCGCTTGCTCCCAAAGCGCAGGAGCGAGAGCCCGTTAATGCCATGGCAGTAATACGCGCTTTCATAAGCATTCTGCCGTTTGGCTTGGTTATATTTTCGGTGATGGGCTTTATTCTGCTTGGCATCGCTACGCCATCCGAGGCCTCGGCTGCAGGCGTTGTGGGCGCAATCATCACGTCGCTAATTTATCGCAAGTTTTCGCTACAGCTAGTATGGACGGCACTCAAGTCCGCCGCGTTAATCAGCGCAATGATCCTGTTGATAATTGCCAGTTCCAAGTTATTTGGACAGTTGTTGTCGTTTTCAGGCGCTACGTCAGGGCTGATGAGGTTTATTGGTGAGCTGTCGATGGAACCTTGGATGATGTTATTGATCCTTATGTTGGTTCCGCTGATTCTTTGCATGTTTATCGATCAGTTTGCCTTTCTTTTGCTCTCTATTCCGCTTTATGAGCCGATTATTCGAGCATACGGATTTGACCCTTTATGGTTCTGGACGCTCTTTTTAATCAACCTTACTGTGGGTAGCATCACCCCTCCGTTTGGATACACCCTGTTTGCGTTAAAGGGGGCCGTGGAGGGCATGCCGATAGATGAAATCTACCGCAGTGCGTGGCCGGCAGTAACAATCTTTTTGTTTGCAATGCTGTTGCTGGCCGTATTTCCGGTCCTGGTCACTTATTTGCCCAGTCTATTGCATTAGCCTTTCGTATCGACTGAAAAGACAATCCATATGGCCAACACACTTATCCATCAAGACCATTTCGTTCCGTCCAGCACTGATCCGCAAGGCCAGTTGCGACTGCGCGAACGCGTTCGTAAGGCCTATGCGGATGGGAGCAGGTCAGTACCGTTGTTGATGGTGCATGGCGCAACCGTATCCAGCACGTTATGGGACCATCCTGACGCGCAATGGTCGTGGATGAGCCGCTTGGCTCACGACGGCTTCCATGTGTATGCGCTCGATCTGCGAGGGTATGGATTATCGACACGGCCCGCAGTGTTGAGTGAATCCGACCCCAGCGCCTTCGCGCCCTATGCTCGTGCTGCGGACGTCCAGTCCGATGTCGAGGATGCCATCGCGTACATAAGTGAACGGCATCAAGTTGGCCAGGTCGACCTGCTGGGTGGGTCTTGGGGCTCCATCGTCTGCGGTATGTTTGCCGCCAATACAACGGCCTCGCTGATTCGCCGATTGGTGCTTTATGCCCCCATCTACGATGAGGGTGGTACGCAATCATCGTGGTGGCGTTTTGCAGCGGATCCCAACGATACAAGCAAACTTAACCAGAAGCTCGGGGCGTATCGGTGGGTCACGAAAGAGAGCTTGGCCAGCCGATGGGATGATGAAATCCCGCACGCGGATAAAACCCAATGGCGATCCGACGAAGTGGTTGAAGCGCTGTTCGAGGCATGCATTGCAGAAGATGCATTGGGCGGTTCAGCACGAACCAACGCGTTCCGTGCACCGAACGGAACTATCGCCGATTTATTTGAGGCTTATAACGGTAGGCCAACGTATAAGGCGTCAGATATCCACGTACCTACCTTACTTGTTCGAGGCGATCACGACATGACCTCGTCGCGCGTCGGTACGCTGAGGCTTTTCGATGCAATCGGTTCTTTGGAAAAACAATACTGTGAAATAGGAAATGGGGCGCACTTCGTGATTTTGGAGCATCAGAGCCAACAAGTACACGAATCAGTGCGCAGCTTTTTGTCAAACACTTGTTTTGAATGAGACGTTATCGCTATATGAAACTGCATCCCACACTCGTCGATTTACAAGAGAAAGTTCGTGCTGCCGGTACACCGGAGATAAGCGAATGTACTCCAGACCAGGCGCGTCGGCTGCTCGCGGCCAGCGCTGTAGCACTGGGGGCGGGGCCTGACGTATTTTCGACGGCAGATCTATCCATTCCCACCACTGACGGCAGCATTGGTGCGCGTCTTTATCGATCCGGTACGGTCGAGTGCGGATTAATTGTGTACGTACACGGTGGTGGCTGGGTCATCGGCGGTATGGACGATTTCGATGCCCTGGCGCGCATGTTATGCCGTCAAAGTGGGTGTGCATTACTGCTTCTTGACTATCGTCTCGCGCCGGAATACCCGTTTCCGCACGGATTAAACGACATAACCGATGCATTGATGTGGGCGCATTCGAATATCCAAGACCTTGCGGGTACTAGGGTGCCGCTGGTTGTCGCCGGTGACAGCGCCGGTGGGAATTTGGCAACGGTTGCGTTAGCGCGGTTACAGAAAACGGTGCCGGTGGCTTTGCAAGTATTGATTTACCCCGTCACTGATTGCGTTTTCGGCAGCACTAGCTATGAACAGTTCGGGGGCGGGGGATATTTATTGACCCGGCGGGATATGCAGTGGTTCTTTGGCCACTATGCGTCTGGTTCGACTTGGCAAGATCCCGAAATATCTCCAATGCGCCGGCACGACTTGACGGAAATGCCTTCAACATGGATTGCCCTTGCGCAGTGCGATGTGTTGTACGACGAAGGCAAGAACTACGCAGAGAAATTGAAAGCCGATGGGGTCGAGGTTCAGGTCACAGTCTACCAAGGCATGGCACACGGATTTATTCGCATGGCCAATGTAGTCGATGTGGCCAAGCAGGCTGTTGACGATGCTGCGAGTGCTATTAAAGCAGCCTGCAAAGTTTACGCAGTAATTAGCTAGTTTAAGGAGACAAAAAAATGAGTGGTATCCAAAGAGAAAACTATTTCGATGCAATTGTTGTAGGCGCCGGCTTTGCGGGCATGTACTCCT
Source organism: uncultured Candidimonas sp. (assembly GCA_964581155.1). Taxonomy (GTDB): domain Bacteria; phylum Pseudomonadota; class Gammaproteobacteria; order Burkholderiales; family Burkholderiaceae_B; genus Pollutimonas. The sequence continues at coordinate 10,843 of CAZONP010000005.1, forward strand.
TGCATCGCTTGCGCAAATTGGGTTTGAAGGTAAAGGTCATTGAGGCTGGTGACGGCGTTGGAGGCACGTGGTACTGGAATCGTTATCCGGGCGCCCGCTGTGATGTGGAAAGTCTGGAATATTCGTATTCTTTTGATGACGATCTTCAGCAGCAGTGGGAATGGCCGGAGCGGTTTTCGGCGCAACCCGATATTGAACGTTATGCCAATCATGTGGCGGACCGATATGATTTGCGTAAGGATATTCAATTTAATACACGGGTGATTTCCGCCGAGTTTGACAGTGAGAATGCCGAATGGACTGTCGTAACCAGCGACGGCCAATCATTGGCGTCACGCTATTTTGTTCTGGCTGTTGGAAATCTTTCCTTGCCCAAGGTCCCCGACTTCAAGGGGTTGGAAAACTTCAAGGGCAAGTGGTATCACACGGGGCAATGGCC
>CAZONP010000005.1:11291-28490 GCA_964581155.1 uncultured Candidimonas sp.
GCCTCGCTGGCGCTCCGCGCGCTGGACAATGGCCTAAAGAAGAGATTGATTTCACTGGCAAGCGAGTGGGCGTAATTGGCACAGGTTCATCAGGTATCCAGGTTATTCCCATCGTTGCCAAGCAGGCTGAGCATCTTCATGTGTTTCAGCGCAGCCCGAACTTCAGTGTGCCTGCCGTAAACCGGCCGCTTACGCCCGAGGCTCTGCAAGAGCACAAGCAGCGTTACAACCATTGGCGTGCCGAAGCACGTAAAACACCGTTTGGGATCGCGGGTCATCCTCCCCCGACAAAGTTGGTGGCAGAAGACATTTACCAAGAGCATCAGCGCGTCTTTGAGACAAAATGGGGACTAGGCGGAAACATAAGCTATTTGTATGCGTACAAAGACATTCTGACGGATGCGCAAGCCAATGAAGTTGCCTGTGAGTTTGTGCGTGACAAAATTCGGGCTACTGTCAAAGACCCGAAAGTAGCCGAAAAGCTAATTCCAAGAGACCATCCAATTGGGGCAAAACGTCTATGTCTGGACACAGGCTATTACGAAACCTACAACCGGGATAACGTGACTCTGGTCAGCGTTCGCGACACGCCGATTGTGGAAATCACTGAAACAGGCGTGCGTACAGAGGAAGAGAACTTCCCGCTTGATGCCATCATATTTGCGACAGGCTACGACGCCATGACGGGAGCCATTCTTGACATCGATATCAAGGTCAAGAACGGGCTGAACTTGCGTGATAAATGGAAGGAAGGCCCGAAGACGTATTTGGGCCTCATGGTTCACGGCTTCCCTAATATGGTTGTCATTACGGGGTCGGGCAGCCCAGGCGTTAAAACAAATATGATTTCGGCGATTGAACAACACGTCGATTGGATTGTTGACCTGGTCCAACACATGGAAAGCACGAGCTTCAAAAAGTTTCAGGCTCATATGGATGCGGAAGAAAATTGGGTAAAGCACGTGAACGAAGTTGCCGATGCGACGCTCTACCCGCGCGCGAACTCCTGGTATGTCGGGGCGAATATTCCTGGGAAACCTCGCGTATTTATGCCCTATGTAGCCGGCTTGGATAAATATCGGGCCATCTGCGATAACGTTGCCGAAGACGGGTATCGCGGAATGTCCATGAGTTAAGGGGCTTGGATCGCCGCAACATTCGTTGCGGCGGTATCCCACAATCAATAAGTGCAGATGCGGTTCACTCCACGTGGTCGTGGGGCGGAGCCGTCGGCGCGCCAAGGGCAATGGGAACGCGTTTCCCCGTTCCCATTAAAGGAGTTACAAATGCCAGAAGCAATTGAAAACTATCAAATGCTTATCGGGGCGCAATGGGTCGATGCGTGCGATGGTGAATGGATTGATGTTGAGAATCCGGCCAAGAAGGTAGTCTTCGCACGTGTTCCCAGAGCAAAAAAGGCCGACGTGGATTTGGCGGTTGCCGCGGCCAAGCACGCGTACAAGACTTGGTCTAAAGTCGCCGCAGCGGAACGCGGCAAGATGCTGCACAACATTGCCAACGAGCTCGAAGGCCTGATCGAAGATCTTGCCCGCGCTATTAGTTTGGAAAATGGCAATGCGCTGCGTACGCAAAGCCGCGGCGAAGCCAGGATGGCCGTTGATTTCGTTCGCTATGTAGCAGGGTTAAGCCGCGAAATCAAAGGCAACACGGTCTATCTCAGTTCCGATAATCTGGACTACACGCGTCGCGAGCCATATGGCGTCGTGGGCGCTATTGTTCCGTGGAATGCGCCGTTGTTGCTGGCCGCCCTGAAAATCGCACCGGCAATCATGACAGGCAATACCATTGTGTTGAAGGCCTCGGAGGAGGCGCCGATAGCCGTTCAGAAATTCGTTCGTGTTTTCAGCAACCACCTTCCCGCCGGGGTGGTCAATGTTCTTACCGGCAATGGCATTGAATGCGGTGTGCCGCTGGTCGAGCACCCCGATGTACCTAAAATTTCGTTCACAGGCTCTACCCCGGTTGGGCGCTCAATATTGGCCGCTGCCAGCAGTCGTATTGCGGCGGTTACGCTGGAATTGGGCGGAAAGAGCCCCCAAATTGTGTTCCCCGACGTCGATATCAACCATACGGTCGACGGTGTTATCAGCGCCATGCGCTTCTCTCGCCAGGGTCAATCCTGCACGGCAGGCTCGCGCCTGTTCGTGCATGAGTCTATTGCCAAGGAATTTGTCGAAGCCCTGGTCAATAAGCTTAAGTCCATGAAGGTTGGTGACCCGCTGGATGACGCGACAGACGCAGGGTCGGTAGTCAATGCCAAGCAATACCAGCGCGTATGCTCGTACATAAAAGAGGCAATGGAGCTTGATCCGAGTGCACTGCTGCTGGGCGGGCTTCCGCCTACTGAAGGCCCGTTGTCGCAAGGCTACTACTTCGAACCAACCGTGTTTTACAACTTGCCGCTTGAAGCCAGGCTTACGCGTGAAGAAGTGTTCGGCCCGGTGATGTCCGTTTCAACCTGGAAATCAGAAGAGGAGGTTATCGAACGGGCCAACAATTCTGAATACGGGCTCGCTGCATTCGTGTGGTCGCGCGCCGGCGCGCCGGCAATTCGCGTTGCACATGCTTTGCACGTGGGCTGGGTTCTTATTAATCAAGGTACCGGGCAGCAGATTGGACATTCGTACGGCGGCGTAAAGCAAAGCGGTGCGGGGCGCGAATTCTCGCTGGAAGGCATTTTGGCGAGCTACACCGATGTAAAACAGGTGTCGTACAACTTGGGCAGCCACGGCTTTGCCGAACAATAACGACGCAACGCAGACTACGACAGGAAGAGAACTTCTATGACCACATTGAAAATCGACAGCCAGAAAAAATTGGGGTTTATTGGCTTGGGCATGATGGGCAGCCGCATGATCAAGCATTTGAAAGGCTTTGAGGAGCTGCGTATTTTTGATGCGAACGCTGATGCGGTGCAGCGCGGGGCGCACGAAACGGGCGCCATTGCGGCTGCATCATTGCAGGAAATGGCCTCGGCCGATATTGTCATGTTTATGCTGCCCAATAGCACCATCATCGATAAAATCGTTCGGGGCTGCGATGGCGAGCCCGGGCTCATTGATATTCTGGCGCCGGGCAGTTTGATTATCGACATGAGCTCCGCATCGCCGTCGAACACCATTGCGAACGCCAACGCTGCGGCAGACAAGTCTATTGGTTACATTGACGCCCCCGTTTCGGGGGGGCCGGGCGGTGCCGAAGCTGCCAAGCTAACCATTATGGTTGGGTGCGCCCCCGCTCAGTTCGACCAGGTTAAGCCCTTGCTAAACCTCATGGGGCTCAACGTAGTGCGTGCGGGCGATGTGGGCGCGGGCCATGCCGTTAAAGCGCTGAACAACCTGCTGGCCGCCACGATACTGGCTGCCACGGGCGAAGTTTTTGCGGCGGGAGAGAAGTTTGGGCTCGACCCCATCGTCATGCAAGACATTGTGAATACCTCGACGGGCGGCAGCTTCATGACGAACATTGCATGGCCCAAGGCCATTTTGGGCCATACCTGGGATTTCGGCTTCTCGTTGCAGTTAATGCACAAAGACGTGGGCATTGGTTTATCGTTGCTGAAAGAAACCGGCGTGGACGCGCCACTGTCCACCCTGAATGGCAAGGTGTGGTCAGAGGCGCTGGCCAAGGTGTCAGACACGGTTGATATGACTGAAGTGGTACGCCAAACGCAAGAAAAAGCCGGTTTAAGAAAACAGGCTTAAGTCAGAAAGCTGTACGCCAGCCAAGCCCTGGTACATCATGTCTTTAATGACAGGGTGTGCCAGGGCCGTTATTTGGTCCGCCACTTAAACCCATACCATTCTTGACGACTCGCCCATCAGGTATGCGGAATTTACATGAGCGACTTGTTTTAGGTAGTCCCAAAGTATGCGGATGCGTGCCAGCTCTCGACGTTCGGACGCAGCAGCCAGCCAGTAGGTGCGTTTTATGTCGATCTCGTGCGGCAAGATTGGAATGAACCCTTCAGTGGCTTCGCCCAGGAAACACGGCAGGATTGCAATGCCGAGCCCTGCGTGAACTGCCTGGTATTGGGCCGTCATGCTCGTGCTGCGAAAGCTTGCATTGGAACCTGGGATCCATTGTTTGAGCGTCGGTTGCTGATCTGTAAATATTAAGTCTTCCACGTAATCGAACCATGTATGCTCCCGTAGGTCGGCTGGAGTTTTTATGGGAGGCGCTTTCTTTAGATACACGTCGGTGGCATAGGGCAGCATCCGGTAGTCCAGCAGCTTAGTGGTTACGAAACGGTCCAATGTGGGACGTTCGAGAGTGATGGACGTGTCGGCCTCGCGCTTTGAAAGGTTAATATTTCTCGGCATTGGTAAAAGGTCGATATTTATGGCCGGATGCCTGGCGCAGAATCGAGCCAAATGCGGCGCCAGAAAAAAACTGCCAAACACTTCGGTTGTTCCAATCCGAATGTCGCCCGACAGAGAGCGGGTGTCACCAAATGTGGAAACTTCCACATCGAACATGGTGCCTTCCAGCTTTTCCACATGCTCGAGCAGTTTGAGCCCCGCGCTGGTTAACTGATGGCCTCTGGAACTTCGGTCAAATAGTTTTGAGCCCAGGGATTCTTCCAGCCGCTGCATGCGGCGTGTGACGGTTGACTGACTCATTTCCAAGTTAAGTGAGGCGTCGAAAGCCGTCTCGGCCTTGGCTGCAAACAAGAAAACGCGGAGATCGTCCCAATTCAGATTATTCATCGTGCACCCTGCCCGTGTTCCCTCGTTTTACGAGTATCCCATACAAGAAGGCCCGCAGCTGTTCTCAATAAACTCTAAACAGGCCCGCTGCACCCATGCCGCCTCCGACACACATAGTAACGACCGCCCATTTCGCATTGCGACGCTTGGCCTCCAGCAGGATATGGCCGGTAAGTCGTGCACCTGTGACGCCGAATGGATGCCCCAGCGAGATGGAGCCACCGTTCACGTTTAAGCGTTCCATCGGAATGTGCAGCTTGCGCTGGCAATAAAGCGCCTGGGATGCGAATGCTTCGTTCAGTTCCCAGAGGTCGATGTCATCAACTGTGAGGTTGTGTCGTTCAAGCAGACGGGGAACTGCATAAACCGGCCCGATGCCCATTTCGTCGGGAGCACAGCCAGCGACTGCCATACCGACGAATGCGCCCAGGGGATCAAGGTTGGCGCGCTCGGCGTCCCGGGCTTCCATCAGCACACATGCAGCAGCACCGTCGGCAAGCTGTGAAGCATTGCCCGCAGTCACGAACTGGCCCGCGCCCATGATGGGCGAGAGCCTTGCGAGGTCTTCGGCCGTGGTTGAAGGTCGATTGCAGTTGTCCATACTGACAGTGACCTCTTCCAGGCGGATGGTGCCAGTGGCTTTGTCGATGATCTGCATTGTCGTGTGAACGGGAATTATCTCCGTGTCGTAGCGTCCTTCTTGCTGTGCTGCCGCCGTTAGCTGCTGGCTGCGCAACGCGAATGCGTCCTGGTCTTCACGGCTGATGCCGTAGCGCTGCGCCACGATATCAGCGGTGGAGATCATGGGAAGATAGAGCTCCGGGATCTCGTTCTTGAGCCAGTCGTCTATGCCACTAACGCCATCGTCACGGGTGCGAAGCAGCGAACAACTTTCCACACCGCCCGCGACAACAATGCTGGACTGGCCCATTACTACACGCGCGGCAGCGTCAGCCACGGCTTGCAGGCCTGAGGCGCAGAAACGGTTTACCGTCGCACCGGCCACGCTGAACGGCAAGCCTGCGCGGATTGCCGCTTGTCGGGCGACGTTGCGGCCGGTCGTACCCTCGGGGTAGCCGCAACCAAGGACGATGTCTTCGATGTCAGCGCCATCGATACCGGCACGCTCCACGGCGGCCTTGATGGCGTGTGACGCCAGGGTTGGGCCCTGCGTAATGTTGAATTCGCCGCGTCCGGCCTTGGTCAAGGGTGTGCGTGCGGTAGAGACAATGACTGCTTCTCGTTTCATGGATAATTTCTCAGTGTGATTGATTCAAAATAGCCAAGGGCTTGCCTTCGCTTACCAGACGACGCAAGAGTTCGGAGGGTGTCCAGAAGTCAGGGTCTTCTTTGGCATAGGACTCGAGGTCCGCCAGGATGGTGGGTAATCCGACGTCGTCGGCGTATTTCATTGGGCCGCCGCGCCAGCGTGGAAAGCCATAGCCGTTGACGAGAGCGGTGTCGATATCGGACGGACGTTGAGCAATACCATCGTCCAACACTTTGGCCGCTTCGTTTATCAAAGCAGCCATGTAGCGTTTAACGATTTCTTCATCGGTGAAGTGTCGAGCCACGATATCGCGCGAAGCACGCTCTTCGTCTATCAAGGCCAAGACCTCCGGGTCTGGCTGACCTCCTTGGCCCTGTTCCAGGTAAAGGTAATATCCACGTCCTGTTTTTTGGCCAAACCATCCGCGTTCACAGAGATGATCGGCTACGCGAACATAGCGAGCTTGGGGAGGCCGGGTGGCAGCCTTGCGCTTGCGGGTAGCCCAACCAATATCACCACCGGTCAGGTCTGCCGTACGGAACGGACCCATGGCGTAGCCGAAGCGCTCCAGTGCCTGATCTATCTGGTAGGGCGAGGCGCCGTCTTCCATCATATGGTTGGCGACCTCACGATATACATAGAGGATCCGGTTGCCGATGAAACCGTCGCACACTCCGGCGCGTACCGGGACTTTACCCAAGCGGCGTGCCAAGGCAAAGCCGGTCGCCACGACATCGTCGGCGACGCGGGCAGGCACAACGATTTCCAGCAACTTCATGATGTTCGCCGGCGAGAAAAAGTGCAGCCCAATGACGTCCTGGGGCCGCGACACCCCTGAGGCGAGTTGGTCGATATCCAGAAAAGAGGTGTTGGTGGCCAAGATAGCGCCGGGCCGACACACTCGATCCAACTCGGCAAATACCTGTGCCTTTACTTCCATATCTTCAAAGACGGCTTCCACAACCAGATCGACTTCTTTCAGGTGAGCGTAGTCCGTCGAGGAGCTAAGGCGGGAGAGACGTTCATCACGCGTAGCAGCGTCGATTCGGCCGCGCGCCACCTGGCGCTGGTATATCTTTTCGATTCGATCTTTTCCCGCTTGTTGCGAGGCCTCGTCTCGTTCAATCAGGTGCACGTCAAGGCCCGCATCCAGCATGGCCACGGCGATACCGGCACCCATGGTGCCGCCGCCAATCACGCCAGTGCGCTGAACAGGACGCGCGGCGCCTGCAGGCGCTTTGCCTGCTTGGCGCTCTGCAAAGAAGGCATGTGCCAAGCCGCGGTGCTCTTCGCTTGTCACACACTTCAGGAATGCCTCGCGCTCGAACTGCAGGCCTGCATCCAGCGGCATCTCGATGGCGGCTCTGATGCAATCCAGTATCAGTTGTTGTGCCGGTAGCGTGTGTGGCTTAGTGGCCAGGCGCTGGCGCTGTGTCGCCATAGCTTGCAGGTCTGCTTGTTGAGATGCTTCGTCTATGGCGCGGGTTGCAGGCAAAGCGGAGCATAGTGACTTGGCGTGTGCCACTGCGGCTTCGAGCAAATCATCTTCTTCGTGGATACTGTCGAGCAGACCCACATTCAAAGCGGTCTTGGCGTCGACGATGCGTCCTTCAAGGATGAGGGGCAGGGCGGCCTCCACGCCTATCAGTCGGGGCAAGCGCTGCGTACCGCCGCCACCGGGCAGCAATCCCAACTTGACCTCGGGCAGGCCCAGACGGCTACGGGGTGTGCCTAGGCGGGCATGGGCAGCAAGAGCCAGCTCCAGACCGCCGCCGAGCGCCACGCCGGCCATGGCCGCGACGATGGGTTTACTACTGGCTGCAATTCGGCGGGCAAGGTCTCCTGCCCATGGCGGCTGGCGAGGTTGATCGAATTCCCGGATATCAGCACCGGCGCTGAAGTTCCCCTTATGACCATACAGGACAATTGCGTCGATGGAAGCGTCTTGATCCGCTGCCGCAAGCACGTCATCCAGTTGCTTGCGCAACTTGTGGTCCAGAGTGTTCAACGGAGGGTTGCTCAAGCGTAGCAGCAGGATGTTGCCTTGCCGATGGGATTCAATACGATCAGGTTCTATTTGGGTAGACATGGAATGCTCAATAAATTAGGCGTCGGTGTAAACAGAGGTGGCGCGCGTCAGCAGGGACAGGTGATCATCCTGCGAGCCGAAGTTCGCATCGCAACACAGGAGTTTGCGGTAGTAGTGACCGATGGGATACTCGTAAGCCATGCCCATACCTCCGTGAAGCTGGATGGCCTGGCCGCCGACGTGGCGTGCACTACGTCCCACGGTGATCTTTGCGAGGCTGAGGTCGCGACGTGCTTCAGCGTTGCCGGCGGCCGCTTTGTCGGCGCTGATGGCGGCCAACAGCGTCATGGATCGCGCCCGCTCAGCGGACATCAGCATGTCGACATAACGGTGTTGCAGTACCTGTTGTGCAGCGAGCAATTTGCCGAACTGGGTACGTTCGTGAAGATAGTCGCGGCAAATACGGAGACTTTGTTCCATCGCGCCTAGTGCTTCCGCGCACGTTGCCGCCACGCCGCGATACACCGCACGCAATAATTGGGCTTCGGCGTGCGACCCTTCAGCCAGGCATGCAATTGCTGTAACGTCTTCAAATACAAGATCGGCGCAATGGCTTCCGTCGGCAAGGGGGGCGCCGGCGCGCGTCAAGCCCTCGGCGCGGCCGTCGACCAGCAGCAACACCACGCCGCTATCACTGTCGGCCGACACCACGATCCAGTCTGCGTCGGCGCCGTTGTCCACCAGAATCTTGCTTCCGGAAATGCGCCAGACCTGGTCCTCATTTACTGCGCGAGTTGCGATTTGCAGAGGAGTAAAGCCGCGGTCGCCTTCCGACCAGGCTAGTGCCAGGCTGGCCTGACCGGCAAGGGTCGCTTCCAGCGCCGGCGCCGCAGCGGGCACACCAGCCAGCAGAGGCGCGGCCACTACTGCGGTGGATAGCAGCGGCTCCACACTCAGTGCCGCCCCGGCGCCTTCCATCAGCAACATGGTTTCCTGCGGTCCAAGGCCCAGCCCGCCGTCGCTTTCGGGTACGGTCAAGCCCAGCCAACCGAGCTCGCTCATTTTTCGCCAGGCAGCAGCGTCTGGTCGTTTGGAATTTTTTAAGCGTCGCAGGTGACGATCGAAGGTGTAGGCGCTGGAAAAATAGTCGAACACGCTTTCGCGGATCATCTCTTGTTCTTCGGAGAGAGTCAGATTCATGGCATGTCCTTGTCTATTTCTGGAATCGGCTTTTGGCAATCACGTTCTTCTGGATTTCGGAGCTGCCGCCATAAATGGTCGCAACCCGGTTGAACAGGTGGTCACCGAGAAGTCCGTGGGTTGTGGTGTCGCCGATTGGAGACTGGGTGTAGCGGCCGGTGTAAACCATGCCATAGCGACCTGCAAGGTCAACAAGCAGCTCGGTCAAGGCTTGGCAGATCTCCGAGCCTTCGATCTTCAGCATTGACGAGTCGGCGATGTCAAAACCTGCACCTGGACGATACGCTGCCAGCGCTCGAAGCTCTGTCAGTTCCAGAGCACGCAGGCGTGCCTCGATCTCTACCAAGCGCTGACGATATAACGGTTCTTCGATGGGGCGGCTGCCATTACCCAGCGGGTGTGAAGCCAGGCGCCAAGCGCGCGCCAACTGCATGCGTGATCGGCCTACGCGAGCGATCATGGCGCGTTCGTGGCCCAACAAGAATTTGGCATAGGTCCACCCTTCGCCTTCCTTGCCGACCAACGCGGATTTGGGCACACGTACGTCGTTGAAAAATACCTCGCATATGCTCGCACCTTCGTCGATGGTGCGCACCGGGCGTACTTCAACTCCGGGACTCGTCATATCGAGCAGGAGGAACGAGATGCCTTGCTGCGGCTTACCCGTTTCGCTTGTTCGAGCTAAACAAAACATCATATCCGCGAAGCGTCCGTGGGTAGTCCAGGCCTTCTGACCATTGAGCAAGTAGTGATCCCCGCAATCGACTGCGCGCGTGCGCAGTGAGGCAAGGTCTGATCCTGCGTTGGGTTCAGAAAAACCCTGGCCCCACCAGGTGTCGGAACTAAGGATGTCCGGTAGGTATTTCGCCTTCTGCTCGTCTGATCCGAAGGTGTAAATCACCGGCCCCGCCATGGAGATTCCGAACGGAATGGTTTCGGGAGCACATTGCAGGGCAAGTTCGTGCAGGAAGATACGTTGCTTGCTCAGGCTCCAACCCGTGCCGCCGAATTGTTGCGGCCAGGCCGGAGCGATCCAGCCCTGACGGAACAGGTGCTTCTGCCAGTCAACGTATTCCTGCTTTTCAAGCTTCTCGCCGTATAAGACTTTACGGCGTACAGTTTCAGGCAGATGTGTTTGCGCAAAGGCGCGAACTTCCAGGCGGAATTCGTGCTCTTCCTGGGTAACTTCAAGATCCATGGTCATGTTTACGCTATAGGATGTTCAGATAGGCAGAATGGGTGAGTCTGTCGTTATGTGCAGGGGCACGTCAGGCAGAAACTCGGCTGCCACCTCATTGATGCTGCGGGGAATATCGTGCAGTCGGGCCACGACGTCTTGTTGCGGTCCGGCTATGGCCAGGGCCATCAGGTCTGCCTGACTGCTGGAACCTTGATCCGGGATCAAAGCGAAGGAGAACGATGCTCGATTGGCGCTTTGCAAACGGTGTGAGTACGCGAATCCCGTCTGGCGCACTGTGTCTACCATGTCGAGCACCTGCCGCAAGGAACTGACGGGGGAAGAATATTCCGCACGAGCCAGACAGATGTTGGCGATCGCGCATACCTCTTCATCGGGTAGTTGCGCGAGCAGTGCATACCCCATTCCCGTATCGATCAACGGCCTGACCACGCCTATCGGAACTTGAGTCTTGCGATCCGTGTCAGCGTAAAGCACGTGGGCATACTGGACGTAACGCCCACTGCGTTGACCAAGAATGACAGTAAGGCCGAGTCTTTCTACTAATGCCCGCATCGCCAGACGCAAATTGCTGCGCGGGAGGGCCAGGTCGTGGACCCAGCCGCCCAACATGTTCAGCCGCAAGCTCGGCATGTAGGTGCCGGTGTCAGGGTTGTGGCATAGATACCCCATGTGCATCAACGTCTTCACCAACATCCAGGTGCTGGATTGCGGGTAGTCGCTGGCGCGTACAATCTCCGCCAGAGTCACTGGGCGGCCGAGCTGTTCGAGTAGTTCGAGCAGTTCCAGCACACGTTGAGCCGATTTGACTGCGCGTGTGCCCAGATCGCGTACCCCATCCTTGATGGACGGATCCGGTAGCTCGAGACGGCGAGAGGGACGGGACATATGGATCTGGTAATCACTCAGTGCGGATGTCAGCCTTATCTGCGAGATCGGCCCAAAGCGTCAAGTCGCGGCTGAAAAATTCAGCGAAAAACTTCGAGTCACTGCCAACGGGGTCGAGATTCATACCAACCAATTTGGCTTGGACCTCGGGGTCGGCGACTGCATCGGCAATCTGCTTTGCCATTGCCTGGACAATATGATCGGGGACGTTTTTGGCCGCGAACAGGCCGAACCATGCGCCAAGATTGAATCCTGAGTAGCCTAACTCCTGCATGGTGGGAATTTCGGGCAGCGAAGCCATCCGCTTTTCGCCGGTCACAGCCAATGCACGCACACGATCCGATCCCAAATGCGGCAACGCGGATCCGATGTCGGGAAATGCGAATGCGACCACGCCGCCCAGCAGGTCAACCATCATGGGCGCCGCGCCTTTGTAAGGGATGTGCTGTGCATTCGTGGCTGTCTGCCGATTGAATTGTGCTCCCAGAAAATGGCCGGTAGATCCGTTGCCGTAGGAGCCGTAGCTGTATTTTTCCGGATGGGCCTTAAGTTCTTCCACCAGTTTTTTGACAGAATGTGCGTCGACGTTGCTGCGACTGGTCATGAGTACATTGCTCGACCTCGCAACCAAGGATACGGGTATGAAATCCCGATCTGTCTGGTAGGGGAGTTTGACTGACGTCGTAGCTGGTAGCTGCGACATGGTCGTGAAGCCCAGCATGAACGTGTGACCGTCCGCGGGAGCGCTCAACAAGGCATTGCTACCAATAACGCCGGACCCGCCGGGGCGATTTTCAACCACGATGGATTTCTTGAGCGCGTTGCCAACATGCTGCGCCAACAGACGGGCTACGGTATCAGCACCACCGCCGGCCGAGCTGGGGACGATAAAGCGAATGGGGGCCGTAGGCCAGTCGGTAGCCGCCGCTGATGCGGGCAGCCCATGTCCAAGTGCCAAGGTTGCAGCGATGGCGATGAATTTTCTGCGTGTGAGGAATGTCATGTCTATCTCCTGAAAGGCCAAGTTTTTTTAATGAGTATTTGATGTGTATTCCGCCAGCGCCATGTCCATGACAGCCTTACGGAGAATTTTCCCGTTGTTTGCAGTGGGAAGCTGCGCGAGCACTACGATTTTTTGCGGCCGTTTATAAGGTGCCAATTTGTCGCTCACCAAATTCAGTACCGTTGACGTTTCTACGGATTGGCCGTCTGCGGTCTCAATGAACGCGACGATTTGTTCGTCGCCATTTAGCGGAACGCCCACGACGCATGACTGGCGTATCTGAGGCAAGGCGTTGAGCGCCGCCTCGACTTCGCTCGGGTAAACGTTGAAGCCTGAACGTATGATGAGATCCTTGATCCGACCCATGACAAAAAGCGCGCCATCCGGGTCTTCACGCAGCAGATCGCCAGTGCGCAGCCAGCCCTCTTCGTCGAGGACCTCGGCGGTTAGCTCCGGGGCCTTGTAGTAACCCTTCATGATGTTGGGTCCACGTACGACAAGCTCGCCCACCTGTCCTTGCTGCACCGTTTGGCCCTCGTCGTTGACGATGCGCGCCTGCATTCCAGGGATGAGATAACCGACGCTCAGATCATTCCGACGTTGTCGGTAGGGAACTGCGCTAATTGTGGGCGAGGCTTCTGTCAGGCCATAGCCGTTATTGATGGGTTCGTCGAAGATTGCCTCTATGCGTGCCTTGAGCGATGGATCAAGTGGCGCCCCGCCGCAATGCAACAGGCGCAACTTAGGCGCAACGACGCGGGTTCCCTGCTCATGAGCCTGTAGCAGGCGCATGTACATGGCGGGTACGCCGTGCAGCATCGTGGCGCCGTCGGATAGCGCGCCGACCGCGTGCTTGATATCGAAACGGCTGGTGAGTTGAAGCGTGGCACCGGCTCCGAGGGCGGCAAGCGCTACCGTGCTCAAGCCATACACGTGTGCGATCGGCAAAGCAGAATATATATGGTCGGACGACTTCGTACTTCTTGTGTATCGGGCGACGGCAGATGAGTGACCCAGATTCGAATGTGTCAGCATCACACCTTTTGGCGTGCCGGTAGTACCGCTGGTGTAGATCAGCGCTGCGACCTGATTTCGCGCATCCACATGTACGGGTTCGCACTGCACGTTTGGATCAGCCTCGGTGCATGAGAAACGTAACCCGGCGATTTCCAGTTCGCGTGCACCATGACGTGCGCCATGGGCAAGGGCATCTTTGGAAAGTCCGCTGGTAGCGAGCACGAGGCGCGGTTCGCAATGGGCTTTGATTCCGTCCACTTCTGCGCTCGTCATGCGGGCATTGACGATGACAGCCCAAGCATTCAGACGGCTGCAAGCGAGTATGGCGGCCAACTGTGTTGCGCCGCTTTCTCCCACGACGAGAAGGCGATCGCCGGCCTGCAGCCCGCAACCGTGCAGCTGGTTTGCCAGCGCTTCAATGGCTGCTTCCAGCGCCCCATACGTCAAACTGCCTTCATCGGTGATCAAGGCGGGGTGCTCAGCAAGCTCAGGAAGATGGCGGCTGACCAGGTCGTGAATACGGAAATTGGAATCGGGACAATCTAGAGACATGAGCACGACGCGAAGAATAAGTTGCTGTCGGATGACAGTTGTGTGAATCATCATAGAAGCGATGAGCGCCCAAATCCATCACGTATGTGAATTCTTCGCGGTTTCGGCTGAGTGTCGGCAATGATTCCAAAATAGGATCAATTCATGAAAATTAATCGTTTGCTGGTATAGGGTCAAAGGCCTACCATCGGAGCATATTCTTGATGGGAGTTCCCTTATGATTGCATCCATTCCGACTTTTGCTCATGCGCTGGTGACCCGCGATGAGCGGGGCGTCTATACCTTACAGATCCACGACGCGAAAAGCCTGAATATCCTGGCTTCTGCTGTTACGTTGAGTCTTATCGAGGCAGCGCGCTGGATCGCGGCGCAGGAAGATGCCCGAGCTGTTGTGATTCGCGGAACGGGTGAACGTGCCTTTATCGGCGGAGCCAATATCTACGAAATGGCCGAACTGGATCCGCAAGGTGCCCGGGAGTTCATCACGCGGCTGCGTGACTTGTGTGATGCGGTGGCCGAGATTCCGGTTCCTACCATTGCACGGATTTGTGGATTTTGCCTCGGTGCAGGCATGGAGCTGGCGTCGGCGTGCGATATTCGCTTGGGTTCTGATGATGCGGTTTTTGGCATGCCTGAGGTGCGCGTGGGTATTCCTTCGGTGATTCACGCCTTGCTGCTGCCTGGCCAAATTGGTCCAGGCGCTACCAACTGGCTGCTTCTGACTGGTGAGACGGTCGACGCCGATCAGGCCTTGCGTTGGGGTTTCCTCCAATTTGCCTGCAAAGTGGGTGAATTGGATGCGCTAGTGGAACGCACGATCAAACCGATCGTCGCGAGTGGTTCGCGCGCAGTCAGGTCGCAAAAGGCCTTGCTGCGTTATTGGAGTGAGTCTTCGGTAGTGGCGGGCCTGGATCGTAGCGTGGCTGCATTTGGTGAATCCTTCACCACAGATGAGCCGCAGCGCTACATGGAACCCTTTGTTGGACGCAAGAAGCCGAAGGAGTCGCAGTAATGTCTGGCCCTTTGCATGGGGTGCGTGTCATTGACATGACATCGGTCGGCATGGGGCCTTACGCGACCCAAATCCTGGGTGATATGGGCGCTGAAGTGATCAAGGTCGAGTCGCCGGAGGGCGACGTGTTCCGCACGTCGGCTCCTGCGGCCAGTCCTGGGATGGGGCCTGCCTATCTCAACCTGAATCGCAACAAGCTGAGCATCACCTTGGACGCCAAGCAGGCGGAAGATCGCGAGAAGCTTCTGCAGCTTATTGACGGCGCCGATGTGTTCGTTTCCAACGTTCGGCCTGCTGCCTTGAAGCGCCTCGGACTCGATGTGGCCGTGCTGTGCGAACGTAATCCGCGTCTGATTCATTGTTCTGCGGTGGGATTCGGCCAAGACGGTCCGTATGCGGCAAATCCCGCTTTCGATGACATCATTCAGGCGTTGAGCGGGCTGGCGGATCTTCAGGGGCGCAACACTGGTGCACCGTCCTACATTAATACCATCGTGGCCGACAAGGTCGCCGGCCTGACGCTTGCCTCTGCCATTCCCATGGCACTCTACGAGCGTGAGCGCTCCGGCTTGGGGCAGTCGATCGAAGTGCCGATGTTTGAAACGTTGGTGGCCTTTACTTTGATAGAACACCTGAGCGGGCACACCTTTGTCCCGCCTAGGGGGCCCATGGGATACAGTCGTGTGCTGTCACCGCAAAGGCGACCGTATCGGACTCGTGATGGCTATATAGCATTGTTGCCCTACACGGACGCACAATGGCAGCGCTTCTTCACGTTGGCGGGGTGCCCGGATCTGGCACAGGATCCCCGTTATGTTGACACCACATCTCGTGCGCAACATTTTGATGAGCTCTATCAAGACCTTTCGGATATTGTTGCCGGGCACGACACAGAGTATTGGTTGTTGGAACTTGCGGATGCTGATATTCCGCATTCGCGGGTGAATACCCTGGAAGATCTGTTTGAAGATCCACATCTCAAGCAGACCGGTTTCTTTCAGCAGATGGAGCATGCAAGCGAGGGCAAGGTGGTGGTACCATCGATTCCATTGCGCTTTTCGCGCACGCCTGGCGATATACGCCGGTTGGCGCCCCGTCAGGATGCTGACCACGACATACTTTAGGCCGAGCCTCACAATGTCAAGGCCGGTCGTCCGACCTTGACCATGAATATCACTCTCAAACAATTGCGCGTGTTCTGCGCGCTTTACGAACTGCGCAGTTTCACGGCGGCTGCGCGAGCCACCTTCGTTACGCAATCTGCGGTAAGCAAGCTATGCGCCGACTTGGAAGCGGAAGTCGGCCAGCCTCTGTTCGAGCGGTCCACCCGCAGCGTCACCCCGTGCGATGGCGCTGCCGATTTTTACGCCTACGCCCAAGAAATTTTAGGAACCGTGCGCGCCGCCGAGCGAAGCATGCAGGGGCTGAGATCTCTGGAGCGTGGCAAGGTAGGGGTGGCAACCTCTCCATTGATGATGGTGGGGTTGCTGGGCGACGTGGTCGCTGAATACCACCGCGCGTATCCGAGCGTGCAGCTTGATCTTTTCGAAATGAACACTGACGAAACCCTGGAACACGTACGACACGGGCGGGCAGACCTGGGAATTGTTTCTCTTGAGCCGCCGCAAGAGGGGCTGGCCATGCGCATGATTTACCGCGACACCATGTATGCGGTGTGCGCGACGGATCATCCCCTGGTTCAGAAGGAATCCATCTCTTGGGCGGATGTGGCCGCCTGCGATCAGATCATGTTGCGCAATGTTTATAGCGTTCGTCGGAGCCTGGATCGAATCGCGCAAGAGATGGACCTACAGCTGCGCTGCAGCATCGAAGTCGGAATGTTGACATCGGCGTTACGGCTCGCTGGTTTGGGTATGGGGATAACCGTAGTGCCCGGGTACGCCTGCGAGCTGGCCCGGCAACTCGGTTTGCACGTGCTCGATATCGAGGGAGCCCGTAGACACGGGCATGAACTTTGGTTGATTCAGCGCCATAACGCACGGCTTTCCTTCGCAGCCACGGCGTTTTTAGCAATGATGGAAGAGTATTTCCGACAGCGACAGGAGAGAGAAGATAAATCATAGACTGGAATAAGTCTATGAAAATTATTCGCTTGTTGTCATAAGAGGTTGGGGTGATCATATGTCGTGTATGACACGGCCGCACCGGCCTTTGAGGAGACAACCCATGCGTCAATATCTAAGCCATTTGCAGCACCGAATCTTCACTGCTGGAGGTTATGCAGCAGTCGCTTTGTCGGCAGCCGTGTTCGCAGCGCCCGCTCAGGCCAATAACAGTTA
>CAZONP010000006.1:0-20572 GCA_964581155.1 uncultured Candidimonas sp.
TTTTTAGGAGTTTTAGATATCGCAACCGAAAAAGCACATCGCATCAATGGTGAAATCCGCGTTCCCGAGGTGCGTCTCATTGGCGTGGAAGGCGAACAGTTAGGCGTCGTAAAAGCGCCCGACGCGCTGCTTATGGCGGAACAAAACGACGTAGACCTGGTCGAGATCGCACCCAATGCGGAACCTCCCGTCTGCCGATTGATGGATTATGGCAAGTTCAAGTATCAAGAACAAAAACGCCAGGCCGAAGCGCGTTCAAAGCAGAAGATCATCCAGGTGAAGGAAGTCAAATTCCGTCCCGGAACTGACGAAGGCGATTACCAGGTCAAACTGCGCAACTTGCGCCGTTTCATCGAAGAAGGCGACTAGGCGAAAGTCACGTTGCGCTTCCGTGGCCGTGAGATGGCTCACCAGGAATTGGGGATGCGCGTTCTGGAACGCGTTCGCGACGACCTTACCGAGCTCTGCCTGGTCGAGGCCATGCCCAAGCTTGAAGGCCGTCAAATGGTCATGGTGCTGGCACCCCGCAAGAAGGTTACACCCGCCAAACCAGGCGACGCCGCCTGATCTCTGTTTTTTGTTAAATCCACGTCCGTCGCTCATAGCGGCGGACGTTCGCACGCAGGTGGCTTATGCACGTTCTATTCATCATCGATCCGTTGCCGTCGTTAAAGGCTTACAAAGATTCATCGGTGGCGATGATGCGTGCATTGGTTGCCCGTGGTCACTCCTTAAGCGTTATGCACCAAGGCGATCTCCACATCGACGAGGGCGCCGTGCGCGCTGTTGTGACCGGCATTTCGCTGGTGGAGAACGCCGATTTGCATGGCCACGACTGGTGGCGCGAGCAGGGCGCTCCGACGGTTGCGGGCCTGGCCCAATTCGATGCCGTGCTGATGCGCAAGGATCCCCCATTCGACATGGAATACGTCTACACGACGCACATGCTTGAATATGCTCAGGCGCAAGGCGCCCGGGTCTTCAATTCGGGAGCGGCAATCCTCAACCATCCCGAAAAACTGGCTATCACCGAATTCTCCGAATTTACCGCGCCGACGCTGGTCACGCGGGATATGGCACGCTTGCGGTCTTTCCATGCCAAACACCACGACGTCATCGTCAAACCTCTGGACGGCATGGGCGGCACAGGCATATTCCGTTTGCAGCATTCCGAGCCCAACTTGGGCGCCATACTGGAAACCCTTACCGATACCGGCACGCGCACGATCATGGCGCAACGGTACATACCGGAAATCGCCAATGGCGACAAACGTATTCTTATTATCGGCGGCGAGCCGGTTCCGTATGCGCTGGCCCGTATTCCGTTGGCGGGCGAAACGCGGGGCAACCTGGCGGCCGGCGGCCGTGGGGTGGCGCAACCTCTGTCAGCGCGCGACCTGATGATCGCCCGGGCTGTGGGCCCCACCCTGGCGGCTCGCGGGCTGCTGCTGGTGGGGCTGGATGTCATTGGTGACTACATTACCGAGATCAATGTCACGAGTCCGACGTGTTTCGTCGAAATTACCGAGCAGACCGACTTTGACGTGGCGGAATGCTTTGCAGTCGCGCTGGAACGGGCAGCAGGGGTATAAATGGCGCGCATCGTACTTGTAATGCACGAGCCGCTTGCTGCGGCATTCGCATCATGCGCCGAACACATTCTTGGCCAAGTCCCCGAGCTTAGTGTGTTCGATGTGGCGCCTGATGCGCAAACCGAGCCGCTTATCGCTGAACTATCGCGCCTGCTAAAGAAATCCAACGAGGCAACCCTGGTACTTTGCGATATATTCGGCGCAACCCCATTCAATATTGCAAAACAAGCAATAAAACAGGCAAACGAGCATGGCCCGACGGCTCACCTGATCACCGGCACAAATTTGTGCATGGTGCTTAAGGCCCTGACCGACCAGCAAGATAATCCTGAACGGCTTAGCGAGAATGTGCGTATGGGCGCGCTAAGAGGAATCGTCAATGCCGATTAGGCGGTTTACCGAGCCGCTCGCCGCTCCTGCCTTTATATAAGAAGAGTCCTATGCCATCCATCGATATCATTATCTGTAATAAGCTTGGCCTGCACGCGCGCGCTGCGGCGAAGCTTACTCAACTAGCAGGGAAGTTCCGCAGCGACATTTTCATCGCGCGTGGTGCGCAGCGCGTAAATGCAAAGAGCATAATGGGTGTCATGATGCTTGCAGCTGGTCTTGGCGTAACCGTAAAGGTGGACGCCGTCGGTGAAGACGCCGATCAGGCGTTGCAAGACATTCAGTCCCTGTTCAATAGCAAGTTCGGCGAGCAGGAATAGGTTTACCGCTCAAACCCGGAACGTCAATTCCAATGACCAGCCATTCGTCAGCTGACTTGTCCCCATTTTGTTCCATGCTATGCATGCACGGACAGGGCGTGGTCAAAGGCTATGCCATCGGCAAAGTCGCCATCATGAGTGCGGCGGCGCTTGAAGTCGCGCACTACCGAATCGGCCCGGATGCTGTGGCGCTTGAATGTGAACGCCTCCAAGGGGCGCTTGCCACCGCGCGCGACGAACTTCAATCCATGGCGTCGACCCTGCCCGACGATGCGCCGCGGGAACTCGGTCCCTTATTAACCGTCCATAGCTTGCTGCTCGACGATCCCATGCTGTTAAACGACACATGCAACCTGATTATCGAGCGTCAATACAATGCCGAATGGGCCCTTACGACCCAGGGCCAATTGCTGGCGGAACAGTTTTCCCTTATGGAAGACGAATACCTGCGCGAACGGGGCGCCGACGTACGCCAGGTCATTGAACGCGTCCTGCATGTGCTCGCCGGGTCCACTGCCTTATTGCCCCACCTCGAAGCGGGCGACTCGACGGATCCGCTCATTGTGGTTGCACGCGATATCTCGCCGGCCGATATGTTGCGCCTTCGGGGTGCGCGCTTCGCCGGTTTTCTGACCGATTTGGGCGGACCCACGTCTCATACCGCCATTGTGGCTCGCAGCATGAATGTGCCGGCCGTCGTGGGATTGGGCCACATCCGTACATTGGTGCGCGATGGCGATACCGTCATTGCCGATGGCGCCACGGGAAGCGTGCTCATCAATCCATCCAGCAGCGTGCTCAGAGAGTATCGTCAACGGCAAGACAACTTCGCGCTCGAGCGCGCCGAATTGTCGTTGCTGCGCGATGCGCCGGCCGTTACGCTCGACGGAATCTCCATCAAACTTGAAGCCAACATTGAACTTCCGGAAGAAGCGCTGGCGGCTATGGAGGCCGGCGCGGACGGCATTGGATTGTTTCGCAGCGAATTCCTGTTCATGGGCCGTGCCACCTTACCAACCGAGCAGGAACAGTACGAAGCCTACGCGTGTGTCGTCAAGACGATGGCTGGGCGGCCGGTAACCATACGCACGCTCGACATTGGGGCCGACAAAACCCTGGACGGCGATGTCACTGTCGCAACGAATCCGGCGCTTGGCTTGCGCGCCATTCGTTACTGCCTGGCCAATCCGGATATTTTCGGAGCCCAATTGCGTGCATTGCTGCGTGCGTGCGTACACGGGCCGGTTCGAATTCTCATTCCCATGATCTCGCATATGCACGAGGTTCATGCCACGCGTCGCGCCATCGAGGCGGCCACATTGGAGTTGCAGGCCAGAGGCGTGCCACACGGCACAAATGTTGTGTTGGGGGCCATGGTCGAGATCCCGGCTATCGCGATTGCCATCGAACCCTTTCTCGATGCGCTCGATTTCCTCTCCATCGGCACCAATGACTTGATCCAATACACGTTGGCCATCGATCGCGGCGACAGCGATGTCGCCGATCTTTACGATCCCATGCATCCGGCGGTATTGCGCCTTATTTCCCATACCATCAACGCGGCTGAACGCGCCGGCAAGCCCGTGGCGGTATGCGGCGAAATGGCCGGCGACTCGCGTGTCACCCGTATGCTCCTGGGGCTGGGTCTTACCGAATTCTCCATGCATCCGCAACAACTGCTGGACGTAAAAAAAGAAGTGAGACAAGCTCACTCCAATGCCTTGCGAGTCAAAGTGGCGGCGGCGCTGAATCGAGCGGAACGGATCGACCTGCTCACGCTATAGACCTGCGCCGCCCCTTCCATGCCTAGTGGTGATACGCCGTTTCACCATGAGTATTGATATCCAGGCCTTCACGCTCCACGTCCGGGCCAACACGCAGGCCGCAAACCTTGTCAGCAATGAAGAAGGCAACCCAGGCAACGACGGCCGACCACACGACTGTAATAAGAATGCCCTCGAACTGGATCCAAAGCTGGGCGGGAATGGCGCCAATGGTTTCCAGCCCGGGGCCACCCAGCGCCTGAGCGTTCAGTACTCCCGTCAGCAAGGCGCCCACGATCCCGCCCACGCCATGGATTCCGAATACATCCAGCGTATCGTCGGCGCGCAACATGCGCTTGAGCCCGTTCACGCCCCAGACGCATACGGCGCCTGTCACAAGACCAATAATGAGCGCACCACCGGGTCCCACCAAGCCAGCCGCCGGAGTAATCCCCACGAGTCCGGCAATGGCGCCGGAGATTGCCCCCAGCAGTGAGGGCTTGCCTTTGAACTTCCATTCGACCATAAGCCACGAAAGTATCGCGCCCGCTGTAGCGACCATAGTGTTGAAGAAGGCAAGGGCGGCGGTTTCGTTGGCGCTGAGCGCGGAGCCCGCATTGAAGCCAAACCAGCCTACCCACAACAGCGATGCGCCGATCATGGCCATGGGCAAGTTGTGCGGCTGCATGGATTCACGGCCATAGCCCAGGCGCTTGCCAATGAAGTAGGCGCCCACCAGTCCAGCGACACCGGCGTTGATGTGCACCACCGTCCCGCCGGCGAAATCCAGCGCGCCGCGCTCGAATAGCCAGCCACCGGATGCCCAGACCATGTGCGCGATCGGGATATAAGCGAACGTGAGCCATATGACGGTGAATAGCAGGACCGCTGAATAGCGGACCCGTTCGGCGAATGCGCCCACGATCAGTGCGCAGGTGATGCCGGCGAACGTGGCCTGAAACGCGGCGAACGTAAGTTCCGGTATGGTTCCCGACAGCGCGAACTCGCCGGTGGCAAGGTTGAACATCCCGCCGAACATCACCCGGGAAAAGCCGCCGATCACCGCGTTGCCTTCGGTGAAGGCCAGTGAATAGCCATAGATGAACCAGATGACGATCGCCAGCGAGAACGTGGAGACGACTTGTATTAATACCGAGAGAACATTTTTCGCACGTACCAGGCCGCCGTAAAACAGTGCGAGACCCGGTACGACCATTAGCAATACCAGAAGGGTGGAAACACTCACCCAGGCCAAATCGGCTTTGTCCATTTTTTGCTCCAAGATATCAAGCGCCTGCTGTGTGCCAATGGGCGGGCATGGCGCGGAAAGGGTGTGTATGAAACTGGTGGAGAGCCGTTACAGTGCGCCTTCGCCATACTCGCTGGTGCGGATGCGGATGGCTTGTTCAAGAGGCGTGACGAATATCTTGCCGTCGCCGATTTTTCCGGTATGCGCGGCCGTGCACAGAGTTTCGATGGCCTGTTCAACCATCGCATCCGACACCGCAAGCTCGAGCCGCAGCTTGGGCAGGAAGTCGACCGTATACTCCGCTCCCCGGTAAAGTTCGGTGTGGCCTTTTTGGCGACCGAAGCCTTTGACTTCGGTGACGGTCATGCCTTGTATGCCTATGTCGGATAGTGCCTCACGCACTTCGTCCAGCTTGAAGGGCTTGATAATGGCGGTAATAAGCTTCATTGCGCGTTCTCCTTGGTAGATGAACAGCACTAAAGCAAAAGGCATGCCAGTTTTTTACGGTATGAGTCAGAGGTAAAGGTGCCTGAAGGAGTACCGGGCGCCCACTTTTGGTGCATGCAGCAAGTGACGGGGCACCGTTTAAGTGCTTTCCACTCGAATCGGTCCAGTAAGTTTGTAACAAACACCCTCGTAGCAACAGGATATGTATCGGCGTGTAATGCCTGCCGATGATCGCGCATGAGCCCAAGGTCCCACGGTCAAACAAGTTTCACGAAAAACTGGCCCAAATGCTAAAAAAAAATGAAATCAGTATTTACACTAGGTTCGACGGCGCGCGACGAACTGTCGCTAGAATTGTTACCAAGCCAGTTGTAACAAGCTCGCTGTTGAGCCGTCAGTCGCAGCGGATCAGCACAGACGTATCGCGATTTAGGACTAGTGAGGGATATTATGGAAAAGACTCGTACACATCTTGCCGTTATTGCCATGGTTGCATCAATGAGTCTGCTTGCCGCATGCTCGGATGCCGACGACGCGACAGCTCCGGGGGACGGCGCCACAGGCACCAACGCTCCCATGGTCACCCCTGATCCAGCGCCCACGCCAACGCCGGAACCGATGCCGGCGCCGACTCCAGAACCAATGCCGGCTCCCACACCAACGCCGGACAGCACGCCCGTACCGGGTTCCTCCGGCACCGACACGCCGCCCGCAACGCAGTCGCCCAGCAGCACTGGTGAAACCCTGAAAGAGTCCACCAAAAGCGCCGCCGCCACCATTTCAACCAAGGCCGGCGAAATCAAGGATGCAACTGTTGAGAAGGCTGGTGAGGTTGGCGACGCCATCAAGGCAGGCGCCGCCAAGGCCGATGCCACGATTCAGAACAATATTGGATCGTCCTCGGGAACGACAGCGTCAAGCTCCACTGACGGCAAGCTTTGATCGTATAAGCTGGAACGTTCGGCCGCAGTGCGTCGAATGGAATAAAGAAACGGGCTCTTGAGCCCGTTTTTTCATTAAACTAGCAGCATTGCAGAATGGAGATTGTCATGATCAATCGCAGCGACTGGGTCGAGGACCTACAGAAGAATATTTCCGACCTCATTGCCAAGAGCCCGGCAGCGGATATTGAACGCAATGTCAAGGCCATGATGGCGCAGACATTCTCGCGCCTTGATTTGGTGACGCGGGAAGAGTTCGATGTTCAGGTGCAGCTTCTGGAACGGGCCATGACGCGGCTTACTGCGCTTGAGTCCCGTGTCCAGGCCCTGGAAGGGCGCCCGGACACGCCGCTGCAGTCCGGCGCCCATCCCGGCCCGGTCTGACAGGGCGTCGCAGCGCGGGCTTCCAACGCCAAATGTGGGTTATTGAAGAAAGCTGGGTCGGGCGTAACCGGGGAAGTGTTCGTCCAGCACTTTCTTGAAGGCATCGGTCTTGAAGGCGGCGGCAACGTCCTTCGCCCACGCCGTGTTTTTGTCTGCGGAACGGGTGGCAGCCACAAGCAGATAGTGATCCGGCGTTTTTTCAAGAACCACAGCCTCTGTCAACTTCAACCCCGACGAAATCGCAAAGTTGCCATTGATAATGGCATATTCCGCATCGCCCAAGGTGCGGGGCAGCTGGGCGGCTTCGATGGGCAAGAGTCGCAGTTTCAGCGGATTCGACGTAATGTCCTTTTCCGTGACGCGCAAGGCGTCTATTTCCGTCTTGACGGTGATCAACTTGTGGTCTTGAAGCAGCAATAGGGCACGCGCAAGATTGCTGGGATCATTCGGCAAAGTAATGCGGTCGCCTTCTTTTACCTCGGTCAGCGACTTACGGCTCTGCGAATATATCCCCAATGGTGCAATGGGGCCTTGGACAATATCCACCAGATCAAGCTTCTGATCGGTTGCGAACTTTTTCAGATAAATAATATGCTGGAAAAAATTCAAGTCCAGCGAACCTTGCGCCAATGCCAGGTTGGGCTGTACGTAATCATTGAATTCCACGACCTTTACTTTATAGCCTTTCTGGTTAAGCTGTGGCACGATCCCCAGTTTCAAGACGTCAACGTTTGAGCCTGCCGTGGCGCCGATAACCAGCTCTTTTTTCGTTTCGGCAGTGGTCACGCCGGGCAAGGCAGCCGACATGGCAATGGCTAGCGCCAGAAGGTGGCGACGGGTGATGATCATTATTTTTCCTTGTGCAGTGTTTAAAAAACGGGGAAATGGAGTACGTGGTGAACGCGTTTAGCGCTTGTCGATGCGCCTGGCGATGAAATTGCCGCCCAGCTGAATGATCTGAACCATCACGATAAGAATCGCCACCGTCAAGAGCATGACGTCGGTTTGGAAACGGTAGTAGCCGTAACGGATGGCCAAGTCGCCAATGCCGCCGCCGCCCACCACTCCGGCAATGGCGGAATACGACAGAAAACTGATGGCAAGCATGGTCAGGGCAAGAACAAGCCCGGAGCGCGCCTCCACCAACAGTACGCGGCGAATGATCTGCAGTTCCGACGCTCCGGCGGCATGGGCTGCCTCTATCACGCCGCGCGGAACTTCGCGCAAACATTGTTCGACCAGTCGCGCGAAGTAGGGAATGGCCGCGAACGACAGCGGGACGGCGGCCGCCAACGGCCCTATGGATGTCCCGGCAACGACCCGCGTAAACGGCACAAGCGCCACCAGCAGGATAATGAACGGAAATGAGCGTACGGTGCTCACTACCCAGTCAACCACGGCGAAAAGCGGCCGGTTGGCCAACGACTGTCCTCGCCCCAGCAGAAAGAGCCAGATCCCCAGGGGCCCGCCAAGGAGGACAGCCGCCGTCAAGCCTATCGACAACATAAGCAGCGTTTGGCCCATGGCCAAATTCAATTCGGGCAGTATGGCCAGTATGGATTCGGAGATCATGCGACCTCCTGAACTGCATAGTTGGACTCATTCAATAGTTCGCGGCCGAGCGAGCTCGTTAGCGTGACATGCCGGCTGTTTACCGCCGCCTGTTCAATGACATGCCCGTTCTCCATGATGGCAACATGCCGGCACAATGCCCGAATAACGGCGAATTCATGCGTCACGATCACAATGGTCACTCCCAGCCGCACGTTGATATCGCGCAACACCGTCAGGATGGAGCGGGTAGTTTCCGGATCCAGGGCGGAAGTCGGCTCGTCGCAAAGCAGTACAGAAGGTTTGCTGGCCAGCGCGCGGGCGATGGCTACGCGTTGTTTTTGTCCGCCCGACAGTTGGGCCGGATATGATTCCGCCTTGTCCGCCAGGCCCACAATATCCAGGCATTCCAGCACGCGGGTACGAATATCTTGCCGGCTCGCCGAACCGCTGTGTATGCGCAATGGAAAGGCCACGTTTTCGAATACGGTCTCGTTCTGAAGCAGATTGAACTGCTGGAAAATCATGCCTATGGACTGCCGCGCGGCGCGAAGGTCGCGCCGGGACAGACGCGTCAGTTCCAGGCCCCCGACGTGCACGCGCCCGCTGTCGGGCGTCTCAAGCAAATTGATCAGGCGCAACAGTGTGGACTTGCCGGCGCCGCTTTTGCCGATGATGCCGAAGGTATCGCCGCGCGGAATGGAAAGCGACACCGACTTGACCGCGTGGAAGCTGCCGCCAGGCACCGCAAACGATTTGTCGGCATTTTCCAGGCGGATGATGGGGGCTATGGCTGGCGGCGGCGCCAGCTCCAGGGAGGGCTTAGTCATGCATGGGGCGAATGTGCATCCGTCGTGTGGGTTGAATGAAATACATCGTTTCATACTACGTTCCATGCGTCCCACGGGGAAATACTGAATGTGTATATCCTAGGTCCGGAAAGAAATAAGTCCATCACGTCACAATGTGGTAAGCACACCCCTTTCAGGTTGCCTATAATCCGTTACAGACACATTTATTTACGGACGCATTCATGACGACGATGGACCGCAGCATACCGGCTCACCAGCAGGCCAATACGCAAGAAGCGCCTATCCATGCGCAGCTCAGCCGTCTTCAACTTCAATACGATGTAGCCAGCACGTTATTGTGCGACCGCACCGCCAATGACGGCCTTACGCAAGTACTGGAAATAATTGCGCGTAGCCAAGACTGGGATGTCGCCATCGCGTGGCTGGCGGACGGCGAGCAACTGCGGTATCAATGCATGTGGGCGGATCCGGCCGTCAACGTCGGTCCACTGCTGGCGCAAAGCCTTAGCATTTCATTCAAGAACAGCACCGGCTTGCTGCGCACAGTCCTTGATACAGAATCGGCAGCCTGGCTGGACACGGTTGCCGGGGAATCGGCCTGTCCCCGTGTAAAGGCGGCGTCCGCCATTGGCCTGACGCAGGCGATGGCATTCCCGCTACGCTGCGGGGAAGCCTTGTACGGGGTGATCGAGCTATCGCGCCGCACTGCGGCCGCGCCCGACGACGAAGCCGTCAAATCCTTTAGCGCGTTGTCGACCGATATCGGGCAGTTCCTGGAGGCCAGGCGTTTTGAATCCTGGCTGTGGGCGAAACATGCGGGCATGCCGGCCACCGAGCGCATTGCGCGTCCGGTGAATTGGGAATATTCCGAGCCCCTGGCGCTGCACGACGACCTTACTGGTCTGGCCAACCGCACACTCTTGATGGAACGGGGCAATCGGGCACTGCTGCGTGCCGAGCGCCACGGAAATACCATTGCCGTGTTGTTCGCCGACCTGGATTTCTTCCGCATAGTGAACGAACGGCATGGCCATGTGGTGGGCGATGCCTTGTTGAAGCTTGTGGCCGAACGACTGGGCGCCTGCGTTCGCGCGTCCGACACCGTTACCCGGCTCAGCAATGACGAATTCATCATATTGCTGCCCGAGGTCGCCGATGCCGACGACGTCGATATTGTCGCCAAGAAAATCATCGCTGAACTCAGCCGGCCTTTTCTGATCGACGATCTTGAGCTGTCGGTGGAAGTCAGCATGGGAATATCACGCTTTCCTCACGACGGGTTGGACATGCCAACGCTGTTGCGCCGCGCCGACGAATGCCTGCAGGAGGTCAAACGCGACGGCGGCAACGACTATAGGGTGTGCAGCGAAGCTGGGTGAAGTCGCGGTGACCGCGCGGGTAAAGTAGTGGCGGCTGCGCGCATAAGCCGCATGCGCCGAATGTGTCACGGCCACTGCAATGTCTTTACTTTTCATGGCAAACTCGTCCGTTCCCTTTATGTCCTTCATCAGGAAAAGGAAGCGGAATGTCACTAGCTATTCTGGCCAGCCGGGCGCTTCACGGCTTGGAGGGCTTCGCAGTCCGTGTCGAAGTCCATGTCGGGGCGGGCCTGCCGGCTTTCCATGTCGTTGGCTTACCTGATGCGGGTGTGCGTGAAAGCCGGGATCGCGTTCGTTCCGCCATCATCAGCAGTGGCTACGAATTTCCGGCGGGGCGTATTACCGTAAATCTGGCCCCGGCCGACCTGCCCAAGGAGTCCGGCCGCTTCGATTTGCCGATCGCCCTTGGCGTACTTCTGGCCTCGGGCCAGGTAGCACCTGAGCCCGGTTCGTCGTTGCCTGATCTACAGGACTACGTCTTCGCGGGCGAACTATCGCTTACAGGCGCCGTCGTTGCGGTGACCGCACCATTGGCCATTGCGCTCGCCGTTGTTCGCCACACACCCGGACTGCACCTGATAATGCCGGCCAGTTGCGCCAGCGTGGCCGCCCGCGTTCCCGGGCTCCATGTATTGGCAACGTCCACGCTGTCGGCCGTCGTGGAGCATTTTTCAGGAAGGCAGGCGCTATCGCCCGCATCGCCGCCTGCCTTGACCGGCGTCGCCGTCAATAGTGCCTGCCTGTCGGATGTGCGGGGCCAGACAACGGCGCGACGCGTTCTGGAAATTGCGGCGTGCGGCGGTCATAGCCTACTGATGGCGGGGCCACCCGGAACCGGCAAAAGCATGCTGGCTCAGCGCCTTCCCGGGCTATTGCCGCCGCTTGATACGATACAAGCGCTCGAGGTGGCTGCCCTGGCGGGCATGGGCGGTGGGCGCGATGACGTCTTCAGCCATATTCCACCATTTCGCGCGCCGCATCATTCAGCGTCGGCGCCCGCGTTGATTGGTGGTGGCGCCTATCCAAAACCCGGTGAGATCAGCCTCGCCCATCACGGTGCGTTGTTTTTGGACGAACTCACGGAATTCCAGCGCGGCGTGCTCGAGTCACTGCGCGAACCGCTGGAAACGGGGTGCGTATCCATCGCAAGATCGGCGCGCACGTCCAGCTTTCCGGCGGCTTTTCAATTGATCGCCGCCATGAACCCATGTCCCTGCGGCTGGCTCGGCCACCCCAGGAAGACCTGCATCTGCACGCCGGATCGGCTGGAAAGGTATAGAAGCAGATTATCCGGCCCATTGCTCGACCGCATCGATCTGCAAATATCGTTGCCTGCGGCCGATGCCGAGTGGATGGACGCGCCACCCGGCGAAACCTCGGCGGTCGTTCGCGCCCGGGTGGTGCGTTGTCGTGAACGCCAGTGCCGGCGGCAGGGACGCCCAAATGCAAAGCTGGACGTCAACGGTGTGCACACGTTTTGTGACCTGGACGCGGACGCCTCGGCGCTGTTGAAGCAGGCCATGGGTCGCTGGAGCTGGTCTGCCCGTGTCGTTCACCGGGTACTGCGCGTGGGGCGCACTCTAGCCGACATGGCCGAACAAGAACTGATCGCCCGCGACCATATCGCGGAAGCCATCCAGTATCGCCAACCATGGCGTCACTGACGCCAAAAAGGCCAGTGTCGTGATCATTTCCGAAGCGCGTTGCACCGTGCCGGGGCAAGCGTGCACCGATATGTGCTTATAAACCTCACAATACCGCTCTTGTGCCTGCTAGTTCCTTACGGAAAACTGGCACGACTATTGCTTAAGCGTTCCTTGTTACTTCTCTTTTCAAAGTACTCAAGGAGCATTTCATGGTTCGGTCCATTCTTTCCAAGTCGGTGCTTGTCATGGGCATATTCGGCGCTACCAGCGCCATGGCACAAAGCAGCGGCGTAGCGGCTCCTGTCGCCGCGCCTTCGGACTTCACATTCAGCGCCAATTTGTCTTTGGCGAGCCAGTACCGATTCCGCGGCATCATGCAGACCAACAACAAGCCGGCGGTGCAGGGCGGTTTTGACCTGGCGCACACGTCGGGCCTATATATCGGTAACTGGAATTCCAGCATCAGTTGGCTCGACGATATGGACCCGGATGTGTCCTCCGCCATTGAAATGGACTTTTATGCCGGATATACCCGTCAAATCTGGGGTGACGTGTCGATCGATGTGGGCGTGATGCAGTATTACTACCCTGGCAGCTACCCCAGCGGATTCACCGACCCCGACACGACCGAGCTTTACCTGGGCGTGGGTTATGGCCCCGTCACGTTCAAGTATTCCCATGCGCTCACCAATCTATTCGGCACGCCGGATTCCAAGAACAGCCAATATTATGAGTTGGGCGGTAGCGTGCCCATTGGTGTCTGGGGGCTTTCAATGGACGCCCATGTCGGGCATCAGCATGTGCGCAATGTGGACGACGCTTCCTATACGGACTGGTCGCTTGGGGTAAGCAAGACCTTCGATAACGGCATAGGCGTGTCGTTGGCCTATGTTGACACGAACGCCGATCGCAACTTCTACAGCAACACGAAGGGCAAGTACACTGGCCGCTCCGCCGCCATTCTTTCCGTCTCGGCATCGTTTTAGCCACAAGGGCCGGCAATTCCGGCCCTTGTGCGCCTTGATTCATAAAAATTCGGCGGATCCATTCGACAAACTACAAATTTACGTCGTATAATCAAGGGCTTTTCCGGCTGTGTCGGAAGAAATCAATAAGTGGATGGCTGGGTCGTGCAAGTGTTGCCAGTTCGTTTTGGGAACCACCTACCTTCATAAATAAACAGAGTTGCATCATGCCTAAGATGAAAACCAAGAAAGGCGCCTCCAAGCGCTTTAAGGTTCGCGGTAGTGGGTCGATCAAGCGGGGCCAGGCGTTCAAGCGCCACATCCTCACCAAGAAAACCACCAAAAGCAAACGTCAGCTGCGCGGTTCTACCGCAGTGCATAAAGCTGATGTCGCCTCGGTCAAGGCAATGTTGCCTTTCGCTTGATTAACGGAGATCCACCATGCCTCGCGTAAAACGCGGCGTTACTGCCCGTGCTCGTCACAAAAAAGTCATTAAATTAGCAAAAGGTTATCGCGGTCGCCGCGGTAATGTATTCCGTGTCGCCAAACAGGCGGTAATGAAAGCTGGGCAATATGCCTATCGCGATCGCCGCAACAAGAAGCGTACATTCCGTGCTCTCTGGATCACGCGTATCAACGCTGCTTGCCGCGAACTTGGCGTTACGTACAGCGTTTTCATCGCTGGCACGAAAAAAGCCTCGATCGAACTGGATCGCAAAGTACTGGCCGACATGGCTGTACACGATAAAGCCGGCTTCGCTGCCGTAGTTGCACAAGCACAATCTGCTTTGGCCGCTTAATCGATTTTCGATTCTGTATTGCTGCAAAAACGGGGCTCTGTCGGGCTCCGTTTGCATTTGAAGAGCGACATTATGACTTCTGTGGTTGATGACCTGATTATCCAGGCCAAAGAACAATTTGCCCAGGCCGGCGACGCCGCCACCCTGGAAAATGAAAAAGCCAAGTTCCTGGGTAAACAGGGCGCGCTTACGGCCATGCTCAAAGGGCTTGCGCAGCTGCCGCCCGATGAAAAGAAAGCCGAAGGCGCCCGCATCAATCAGTTGAAGCAACAAATCGAAGCACTGCTAAACGGCCGGCGCGCTGAACTGGCGCAGGCGGAACTGGACAAACGCCTGGCGCAAGAGACGATCGACGTCACGCTGCCAGGCCGAGGCCGCGGTTTTGGCGGGATTCATCCCGTCATACAGACGTGGCAGCGCGTGGAAGCCATTTTTCGTTCCATCGGTTTCGATGTGGCCGACGGCCCGGAAATAGAGAACGACTGGACCAATTTTACGGCATTGAACAATCCGGAAAACCATCCGGCACGATCCATGCAGGACACCTTCTATGTGGACATGCAGGACGCGCAAGGCCTGCCCTTATTGCTGCGCACACATACCAGTCCCATGCAGGTGCGCTACGCGCGTATGCATAAGCCCCCCATCAAGGTAATTGCTCCGGGGCGTACCTACCGCGTCGATAGCGATGCCACCCATTCGCCCATGTTCCATCAGGTCGAAGGTCTTTGGATCGCCGAAGACATTTCCTTCGCGGACTTGAAGGGCGTGTATACCGACTTTCTGCGGGCATTTTTTGAAACGGACGACTTATCGGTGCGATTCCGTCCGTCGTTCTTCCCGTTCACTGAACCGTCGGCCGAGATCGACATGATGTTCACCTCGGGACCCAACCAGGGCCGTTGGCTGGAAATTTCCGGCTCAGGCCAGGTGCATCCTGAAGTGATTCGAAACTATGGGCTCGACCCCGAGCGTTACATCGGTTTTGCCTTTGGATCCGGGCTGGAACGCTTGACCATGTTGCGCTATGGCGTCAACGACTTGCGCCAGTTCTTTGAAGGCGATCTGCGCTTTCTACGCCAATTCAACCGCTAACGTCAAAACGAGTCCACTATGTTATTTCCAGAATCCTGGCTGCGCGCTTTCGTCAATCCCGATCTCGATACCGACGCATTGTCCCACCGGCTCACCATGGCCGGTCTTGAGGTCGAAGAAACTACGCCGGCGGCCCCACCCTTCAGCGGGATAGTCGTTGCGCACATTACCGGGGTGGCCGCGCATCCCGATGCCGACAAGCTGCGCGTGTGCCAAGTCGATGACGGTTCCGGCACGATGCTGCAAATCGTGTGTGGCGCGCCCAACGCCGCCGTTGGCATCAAGGTGCCCTTGGCCCGTGTGGGTGCGGAATTGC
Source organism: uncultured Candidimonas sp. (assembly GCA_964581155.1). Lineage (GTDB taxonomy): Bacteria > Pseudomonadota > Gammaproteobacteria > Burkholderiales > Burkholderiaceae_B > Pollutimonas. The sequence continues at coordinate 15,652 of CAZONP010000006.1, forward strand.
CTGGTGGCATGAAGATAGGCACCGCAAAAATGCGCGGCGTGGAATCCGCCGGCATGCTTTGTTCAGCCCGCGAACTCGGGCTATCGCAAGACCACGCCGGTTTGCTGGAGCTTAGCGCGGATGCGCCTGTCGGCAAGTCGCTGCGCGACCTGCTCGATCTGGACGATACGATCTTCACCTTAAAACTCACGCCCAACCGCGCCGATTGCCTGTCCATCCTGGGCGTCGCCCGCGAAGTGGCGGCATTGACCGGCGCGCCACTTAATTTGCCGTCCTTTGAGCCGGTTGCCGTTACGTTGAACGATCGCCTGCCGGTTGCTGTTCAGGCACCCGACTTGTGCGGGCGTTTTGCCGGCCGCGTCATCAAGGGGGTGAATGCCCGCGCGCAAACGCCGGCCTGGATGAAAGAGCGCCTCGAGCGCGCGGGTCAGCGTTCCGTCTCGGCGCTGGTCGATATCTCGAACTATGTAATGCTGGAAGTGGGCCGGCCCACCCATGTGTTCGACCTGAAAAACATAGAAGGTGGCCTGACCGTGCGCTGGGCATTGCCCGGAGAAACCCTGGAACTGCTTAATGGCCAGACGGTACAACTGGATCCCGCCGTGGGCGTGATCGCCGCCGGCAACGTCGTCGAAAGTCTTGCAGGCATCATGGGTGGCCAAGCCACCGCTGTAACGCTGGACACGACCGACATCTATCTGGAAGGGGCTTTTTGGTGGCCAGAGGCCATTATGGGAAGGGCGCGGCGCTACAAATTCAGCTCTGAAGCCAGTCATCGCTTCGAGCGTGGCGTTGACTTCGAGTCGGTGACCGAACACCTGGAATTCATGACTCGTTTGCTGATCGACATCTGTGGCGGCGAAGTCGGCCCGTTGGACGATCAAGTCGTCAAGCTGCCGGCGCGCGAGCCGGTGAGCATGCGGCTCAGCCGCTGCCATCGCGTCCTGGGCGTGCCCGTTTCACAGCAGGAAGTGTCGGAAATCTTCACCCGGCTTGGGCTGGACTTCACCATTGAAAACGACGTGTTCGTCGTTACGCCGCCGTCGTATCGTTTCGACCTTTTCATCGAAGAGGATCTTATCGAGGAAGTCGCGCGCATTTACGGATTCGAGCGCATTCCCGACCTTCCTCCCGTGGCCCGCGCGCAAATGCGCACCAGCCCCGAGACGTTGCGCGGACCTCATGCGTTGCGCGCGCGCATGGCAGCCCTGGACTATCAGGAAGTGATCAACTTCACCTTCGTCGAAGACGCGTGGGAGCGTGATTATGCGGGCAATCCGGATCCCATCAGGCTATTGAATCCCATTGCCAGCCAACTTGCCGTCATGCGCTCCAGCCTGATTGGCGGCCTGATTGCCAACATTGTTCATAACGCCAACCGCAAACAGACGCGCGTGCGCGTCTTCGAGCTGGGCCGGGTTTTCATGCGTGATGTCAACGTCCCGGACGCAGACCTCTCGGTTGCGGGTGTAAGCCAGCCACAACGCTTGGCCGGCGCTGCCTGGGGCCCGGCCGTCGAGGAGCAGTGGGGTGTACCCGTGCGTCAGGTGGACTACTACGATGTGAAGAGTGATGTGGAGACACTGTTAGGCATACAGGCTAAAGACCTGGTCTGCGTGCCGGCAACCCATCCCGCGCTGCATCCTGGCCGGTCAGCCGCGCTGCAATTGGCCGGCCGGCAGGTGGGCTGGATCGGCGAACTGCACCCGCAGTGGGCCCAGCAAAGCGACTTGCCACACGCGCCGGTTGTTTTTGAAATAGATCTGGATGCCATATCGCACGTACCCATGCCCGCGCCGGCCGAGCTTTCGCGCCAGCCCGTGGTCACGCGCGATCTTGCCGTATGGGCCGGAGTCGACGTATCGTATCAGGATTTGTTGAATACGCTTACCCAAACAATCGCATCTAATGCTACTCTTAGCATCGTCCAGGACATCAAACTATTTGATGTGTGGCGCGACAAGTCTGCCGACACTCCCGAAAAAAGCATGGCTTTGCGTTTCCGGTTGCAGGGCCACGACACAACGCTCGACGACGCCACTGTCGAGCAGTGCATGAATCTACTGTTGCAGGCACTTGTTAGCGGGCATGGCGTTCGCCACCGCGCATAAGGAGTAACAACATAATGAATCCCGATCGTACGCTGACCAAGGCCGAACTTGCCGAACTTTTATTCGAAAGAGTAGGGCTTAATAAGCGTGAAGCCAAAGACATTGTAGATACATTCTTCGAGGAAATTCGCGAATCGCTGGCCCGGGGGGTAGAGGTCAAGCTATCCGGTTTCGGCAATTTCCAGGTTCGCGACAAACCGCCGCGTCCGGGGCGCAATCCCAAGACGGGTGAAGTCATCCCAATAGCGGCGCGCCGTGTGGTTACTTTTCATGCCAGCCAAAAGCTCAAAGGTGTTGTCGAGCACGCAGGCAAGCGTGATACCGTCAGCAGCTGACGACCGGCCTTCGGCCGCGTGTCGATTCTGCCTGTTCCCTTGTTACTTCGATCCCACTATCGTCTGTTTATCGGCTATTTGACTGCACATGAGCACTAGCGAAACCTCCGTTGTTCTGCCTCCCATCCCCGCCAAACGGTACTTCACTATCGGTGAAGTCAGCGATTTGTGCTGTGTGAAACCTCATGTTTTGCGTTACTGGGAGCAAGAGTTCACGCAACTCAAGCCAGTCAAGCGCCGCGGTAATCGGCGCTACTACCAGCACCATGAAGTATTGCTCATCCGGCGCATACGCGATCTCTTATATGAGCAGGGCTTCACCATTGCCGGAGCTCGCAATCGGCTTGGCAATATACACGATATTCCGCATGACCAAGACGCCGCCGTCCGGCTCACCGGACCGGAATTGCAAGCACTGCGCAACGATCTCGGCGCAATCAGCAGCATGTTGTCCGAGGCACTCGAAGCAAGCATGAAATAAACCAGGTGTCTGCCGTATGACGCTTTCCGTGTTCGACATTTTCAAGATAGGCATAGGGCCGTCGAGTTCGCACACGGTGGGTCCCATGCGGGCGGCCCGCAATTTTGCCCGTAACCTTGAAAGTCGCGGCCTGCTTGGCCGCGTGGCGGCACTGACCGTGGACTTGTATGGTTCCTTGGCGGAAACAGGCCGAGGACACGGTACCGATATGGGCATCATGCTGGGCCTGTCCGGCCATGCTCCCGACACGGTCGTCCCGGCCGAAATTCCCTCACTGATCGAACGCATACATACTAGCCGCAAGCTGGCGTTGTGGGGCACCCACGACATCCACTTCGATCCTGCCAAGGCCTTCAGCTTGCGCATCAGACCTATGGTGGAGCATCCTAACGGAATGCGCTTCACCGCAAGTGACCCGTCGGGGCACGCCGTCTTGGCGGAACGCTACGTTTCCATCGGAGGCGGATTCATACGCGCGCTCGATGTCATTGCAACCGATGAAACGGTGCCCGAACACGCTCCTATGCCATATCCGTTCTCGACTGGCGCCGAACTGCTTGAACGATGTGATGCAACAGGCCTGAGCATTGCGCAAATCATGCGCGCCAACGAGGCCCAGCTTATGCCGCCGGAGCAGATGGTCAGCGGTGTACTGCGCATCGCCGAGGTTATGAATTCGTGTATCGATCGGGGCTGCGGTATTGGCAACGATCAGGCGGATCACCTCTTGCCTGGCGGCCTGAAAGTGCGTCGGCGCGCTCCGGTTTTGTATCGCGAGCTGCAGCGCGACACAAGCGGTAAAGACGTCATGTTCGCCATGGACTGGGTGAACCTGTTCGCCATGGCTGTGAACGAGGAAAACGCCGCGAGCGGTCGAGTGGTGACGGCGCCCACCAACGGTGCCGCCGGCTTGCTCCCTTCCGTGTTGCGTTATTACCAGACTTTCATTCCAGGGGCATCTTCCGACGGAGTCGTGGATCTCCTGCTTACGGCAGCGGCCGTAGGCTTTCTATACAAAACCAACGCCTCCATTTCAGGGGCGGAGGTGGGGTGTCAGGGGGAAGTCGGCGTCGCCTGTTCCATGGCGGCGGCCGGTCTGACAGCCGTGCTTGGCGGGACGCCGCAACAGGTCGAAAACGCGGCGGAGATCGGTATGGAACACAATCTTGGCCTTACGTGCGATCCCATCGGGGGACTGGTTCAGATCCCCTGCATCGAGCGCAACGCCATGGGCGCCGTCAAGGCGATCAATGCGTCAAGACTAGCCCTGCAGGGCGACGGCAAGCACCATGTATCTCTGGATGCCGTCATTGAGACCATGCGCCAGACGGGCGCCGACATGCGCAGCAAATACAAGGAAACGTCACGCGGCGGCCTGGCGGTCAATGTTGTGGTTTGCTAAGGCGTCGTCAACGCCCCGAATACCACCACGCGTCCTATGAAAAGGATGGGACCGGTAGGGCTGCCCGTGGGGGATCCCCCTGATGCTTCCTGAGTAATTTCGAACAACTGGTCGGGCTCTATCGGGCCCATCAAGCTTGCCGGTATGGTTACCGGCTTGTTCGGATCGATAAGACCAAGAGAGCGGGGCTGGGGCGCATGCTTATTGCGCGTCCATAGCTGCGCCGACGCCTCGGCCGGGATGTCGCTACGAACGTGGGGATCCATCAATATATTGCCTTTCGGGTCCACGGTAACCACCCAGCCGGGCGTCGAGCTTTGACCTGGCGCCTGCAGAATAGCCACCTGGGTGGGCGCAACCTCGAGTATCGTGACAGGCGGCACGACCGGTTCGCTGGGCTCCAGAGCGTAAGCAATGACGATCACGCCCAGCACAATACTTAGCGCGCGCCACATCCAAATGCTCCCTACAGGCAGTGGCTTTCCTGGGCGGGCCGTCGGCTGCGGTGGCGCACGCGATGTCGTCGATTCCGCCATCTTTTTCGGCATTGCCACCGGCTCCGTTGGCTTGACCGGCTCCATTGGCTTGACCG
>CAZONP010000006.1:20672-27820 GCA_964581155.1 uncultured Candidimonas sp.
TTGGCTTGACCGGCTCCATTGGCTTGACCGCTGACACTGGCCTCACGTATGCCGCTGCCGCTGCGGGTGCCAAGGGTGCTGCCGCCTCGTTTCGTTTAAGTAGGGCGGGGGTGGAGATTTCGTGGTGACTTGGGGCGCTGGTGACAGGGGCGACGTGAACCCGTGCCGACCGTAGCGGATCGACCGGGGCAGGGCGGTGTCCGAGCCTGCTTTGCACTTCTTTCAGTAAGGACGCCGGCGGTGCAATGGGGGACAACAAATCCACCAATTCAAGAAGGCGGGACTCCCATTCAAGGGCGGCATTGGCGTGCTCTTGCTGACCGAGCAATGTGTGAGCTTGCGATATTTCCTGGTTGTCCAACAGGCCCAGGCTGTACTCTGCGATCAGAATACGTGCGTCTGTGGTGGAGGTAAGCATCATGCGGGGTGGAGTTCCTGAAGCTGGTGCAAGCCGTTGCGTACCTGGTCCCTGAGCTGGCTGACGTGCAACCCAAGTTTGACTGCGATTTGTTCGTAGGTGTGGCCATGGTAAAACGCCATGAGTATGGCGCGGCGTTGAGCTTCGTTCAGGCGGCCCATCACACTGGTGAAGCTATTGGTTCCATTGCGGGGCGAGGGCCCAATTGCAGCCAATGGCAATTCTTGATTCGGTGCCTGCGAGGACACCCCGCCCGGCTGGCGCAACTGGCTTAGGGCCCGATGACGCATAATGCTGTAGATCCAGGCGCGTGCGGGGCCGATGTCAACGTGATAACTGCTCGCATGTTTCCAGATCGACATGAAGGTGTCGGCGACCAACTGCTGGGCCGATGCGGGTTGCGTTAGCAATTTCAGGGATAATGCCAGCATGTGCGGGGATTCATGTTCGTATAACGTCTGGAACGCGCGCTGATCGCCGCCCGCGCACGCGGCCAGCGCGGCTTCGTAGTCAAAGGGTAAAACAGCCATACCTACTCCGGATTCATTCTGGGCCTCGACATTGTATAAGGTCTTCCCGGCAGTCCTTCATCTTCTAACTGAATAACCTCCATGAGATTTTCCCACCGCGGTCCTGCGCCGGCTCAACGTAACGATGTGCAGACGCTCAAATCCCTGTTGCCTTACGTGTGGCAGTTCAAGACTCGGGTAATTTTGGCGCTTACCTGTCTGATTGCGGCAAAAGTCGCAAGCGTCATTTTGCCGCTGTTCCTCAAGGACATTGTCGACAAACTCAGCCTGCCGTCGACACTAATGGTTTTGCCGGTGGCGGCTTTGCTGGGCTACGGCTTCGCGAGGCTTGCCACCAGCATCTTTGGTGAACTCCGCGACGCGCTGTTCGCGCGGGTCACACAGGGTTCAATAAGGCGGATCGCGGCCAGGCTTTTCGAGCATTTATTTGCGCTGTCATTGCGTTTCCATATGCAGCGCCAGACCGGCGGCCTGAGCCGGGATATCGAGCGCGGCACCAAGGGTATTGGCTTCCTGCTCAACTTTATGGTCTTCAATATCCTGCCGACCTTGCTGGAAATAACGATGGTGGCGGCCATTTTGCTATGGCGGTATGACTGGTCCTTTGCCGTGGTCACCCTGGGAACCATTGCCACCTACGTGTTGTTCACGCTATTTGTAACCGAGAAGCGCATGGTGTACCGGCGCAGCATGAACGACCTGGACAGCAAGGCCAATAGCAAGGCGATCGATGCCCTGATCAACTATGAAACGGTCAAGTATTTTGGCAACGAAGGCTATGAACTGAATCGCTACGATGCAAACCTGGGCAAGTGGGTGGACTCGGCCGTAAAGAACCAGGTGTCGTTGAATTTCCTGAATATGGGCCAGGGCGTCATCATCACCCTTGGCATCACGCTGCTGCTGTGGCTATCTGCGGCAGGGGTCGTGGACCAAACCATGTCCGTGGGCGATGTGGTTCTGGTGTCCGCCTACCTTACGCAGTTGTATGCGCCACTGAATTTCCTGGGGTTCGTCTATCGCGAGATCAAGCATTCATTGGCGGACATGGAGCGCATGTTCGGATTGATGGAGCAGGGTCAGGAAGTCGCCGACCGGCCCCATGCACAAGAACTGGCAACGGCGCAGGCGGAAATATCGTTCGAGCATGTGGATTTCAGTTACGAATCGAATCGTCAAATCCTGTTCGATGTGAGCTTTACCATTCCCGCAGGAAAAACGCTGGCCGTCGTTGGGTCGTCCGGTGCCGGAAAGTCCACGCTGTCGCGCTTATTGTTTCGCTTCTACGACGTAAACGCCGGAGCAGTGGAGATCAACGGAACAGACATTCGCGACCTCACGCAGGCCAGCTTGCGCCGTCATATAGGAATTGTTCCGCAAGACACGGTCCTGTTCAACGACACCATTTTGTACAACATTGCTTACGGAAATCCCGATGCATCCCTGGACGACATTGTGCAGGCGGCGCGGGCAGCCAGCATTCATGATTTTGTCCTCGGGCTGCCCGATGGCTATCAGACACAAGTCGGAGAGCGGGGGCTGAAGTTATCGGGCGGCGAGAAACAGCGCGTGGCCATCGCTAGAACCCTGCTGAAGAATCCGCCCATCCTGATTCTTGACGAAGCCACGAGCGCACTCGATACGCGTACCGAACGGGCCATCCAGGAAGAACTAAGGCAGATTGCCAGGAATCGCACCACGTTGATCATTGCCCACCGCCTGTCCACGATTGTCGACGCGGACGAGATCATTGTGCTTGATCATGGCGCTGTTCTGGAGCAGGGGTCTCACCGGGAATTACTGCTGAAAGCGGGACGCTACGCGCAAATGTGGGCGCTGCAACAGGCCGGCCAGGATGAGGAATCACCGGATTGACAATATAGGACCGATTCAGTACTATATGGCCTGATGTATCCAACCGGGAGTACGCACATGTTGCGTATTAGTAAAATAATTGACTATGGCACGCTGGTGCTGACCTACATGGCCGGCTCGCCCGAACGTGTGTTCAGCGCTGCCGACCTGGCCGCTACGTTGGGCCTTGGGCAACCAACCGTAAGCAAGGTGCTTAAGTCCCTGGGCCAGCATAAGCTGGTTACCAGCAGTCGTGGCGCCAAAGGCGGTTACGTGCTTGGTCGTCCGGCAACCGAAATCAGTATCGCCAACATTATAGACGCACTTGAAGACCAGCCGTTTGGCCTGACGGAATGCAGTTCCGTGCCAGGCGCATGCAGCGTTGAAGCGGGTTGCCGCATACGCACGAACTGGCAACGCATCAACTCGGTCATTCGGCACACCCTGGAAGACGTAAGCGTTGCCGACATGCTCAGCCCCACGCCCATCGAATTTCCGCTGCTCTCGCGGCCAGCGCACACACCCAACGCCAAGACAGTCTCGGCACAGCCCCTGACATGGAGTTTCTCTGAATGAATAACGTCTCCGACAATATTGACTCTTTTCTTGATCGCGAGTACTCGGCGGGCTTTGTCACCGCCATAGAATCCGACACTATCCCGAAAGGCCTTTCCGAAGACACCATACGCTTGTTGTCCGCCAAGAAGGGCGAACCGGAATTCATGCTTGAATGGCGCCTCGATGCTTATCGGCACTGGCTCACCATGGAATTACCGGAATGGGCGCAAGTCAGTTTCCCGCGCATCGATTTCCAGGACATCAGCTATTACTCGGCTCCCAAGAAGAAAGAGGGGCTGAAAAGCATGGACGAGGTCGACCCTGAACTGCTGCGCACCTACGAAAAGCTGGGTGTGCCTCTACACGAACGCGCCCGCTTGGCCGGCGTTGCGGTCGATGCAGTCTTCGACTCCGTTTCAGTGGCAACGACGTTCCGCAAGCAGTTGGCAGAGGTCGGCGTCATTTTCTGTTCGTTCTCGGAGGCGGTGAAAGACTACCCGGAACTCGTGCGCAAGTATTTGGGCACGGTCGTGCCGACTGCGGACAACTATTACGCCGCGCTGAATTCGGCGGTGTTTTCCGACGGCTCGTTTGTCTACATCCCCAAAGGGGTGCGCTGCCCGATGGAATTGTCCACCTACTTCCGTATCAACGCACAGGACACGGGTCAGTTCGAACGCACGCTCATCATCGCCGACGAAGGCGCTTCCGTCAGCTACCTGGAAGGCTGTACGGCGCCCATGCGCGACGAAAACCAGCTGCATGCCGCTGTGGTCGAACTCGTTGCCCTGGACGACGCCAAGATCAAGTACTCCACCGTACAAAACTGGTACCCCGGCGACAAAGACGGCAAGGGCGGCATTTACAACTTCGTCACCAAGCGGGGCGACTGCCGCGGCGCGCGTTCACGCATTTCATGGACACAGGTCGAGACCGGTTCGGCGATTACCTGGAAATACCCCAGTGTCATCTTGCGCGGCGATGATTCCACAGGCGAATTCTATTCCGTGGCATTAAGCAACCATCGTCAGCAGGCCGATACCGGTTCAAAAATGATACACATGGGGCGCAACACCCGCAGCACCATCATTTCCAAGGGTATTTCGGCGGGATTCGGCAGCAATACGTTTCGCGGCCTGGTTCGCATGACGCCCAAGGCGGAGAACGCGCGCAATTTCACGCAATGCGATTCACTGCTCATAGGTAAACGTTGCGCAGCCCACACGTTTCCCACCATCGAAGTCCAGAATCCCTCCGCCAGCGTCGAGCACGAAGCGACGGCGTCCCGTATTGGTGAAGACCAGCTTTTTTATGCCATGCAGCGCGGACTGACGGCGGAAGACGCGGTGTCCATGATCGTTAACGGATTCTGCAAGGAAGTTTTCAAAGAATTGCCCATGGAGTTTGCCGTCGAAGCGCAGAATTTGCTCGGGGTAAGTCTGGAAGGTAGCGTAGGTTAAGGAGAAGTTTTAATGCTGAAGATCACGGATTTGCACGCGTCCATCGAAGAAAAGTCGATTTTGCGCGGTTTGAATTTAACAGTCAATGCCGGCGAAGTACACGCCATCATGGGGCCAAACGGCTCGGGTAAAAGCACACTGTCGCAGGTGTTGGCGGGACGCGAAAGCTATAAAGTGGAAAGCGGCTCAGTCGACTGGATGGGTCACGACCTGCTGTCCATGCCAATCGAAGAACGGGCCCGCGCGGGGCTGTTCATGGCATTTCAATACCCGATCGAAATTCCCGGCGTGTCGAACGCCTATTTCCTCAAGGCTGCTGTCAATGCAGTGCGCCGCCATCAGGGGTTGCCAGAGCTTGATGCCATGGATTTCCTTAAACGCGTCAAGACCGAAATGAAAGCGGTCGGCATGAAGGAAGAATTCTTGTATCGCTCCGTCAACGAGGGATTCTCCGGCGGCGAAAAGAAGCGCAATGAGATCCTGCAAATGATCCTGCTGGAACCTAAGCTGGCCATACTCGACGAGACCGATTCCGGTCTGGATATCGACGCCCTTAAAGTCGTGGCCGACGGGGTGAATCGCTTACGTTCCAAAGACCGCGCATTAATCGTAATCACGCACTATCAGCGCTTGCTCGATTACATCGTTCCCGACTTCGTCCACGTACTGGCTGGCGGCAAGATCGTCCGCTCCGGCGGCAGTGAATTGGCGCTGGAGCTTGAAGAGCGCGGATATGGCTGGCTTACCGATGCGGCTCCCGCCCCCAAAGGAGCGGCGGCATGAGTACTGCGCAAACCTGGGTGACCGACTTCACGGCTCGCGAGCAAGGTTTGGCGGGAGCTAAGGTGCCGTGGCTGGCCGCCATGCGCAAGCGTGCGATTGCGCGCTTTGCCGACGAGGGTTGGCCTACGACCAAGCAGGAAAGCTGGCGTCACACGTCGCTTGCGGCGCTTGAAAAACAGGCTTTTCTACCCACCGAACAAACATCGGCCGAAGCCTTGGCAAAGTCGGTGCGTCAGGACGAAGCCGGACATTGGCTGGTGTTCGTCGATGGACGCTATGCGCCAGAGCTGTCCGATGTGGGTTCGCTTCCGGCTGGCGCCGAGGTACGCAGTTTGTCGCAAGCGTTGGTCGACTCCCCCGACCATGTTCAAGACAGCTTTGGCACCGAGGCCCAGGGCTCCAGCCTGGGCGCGCTGAACCTTGCGCTGATGACCGATGGCGCATTCGTCCAACTGGGACGCGGCGTCATCGTTGAACTGCCGATACACTTGGTGTTTATTGCCGCGTCTGATCAGGCAGCCAGCTTTCCCCGCAATCTGATCAGTGCGCAGTCCGGCGCCCAAGCCACTATCGTCGAGCATTACGTTGGCCAAGGCAGCAGTGTGACGCTCACGAATACGGTCACGCGCGCCACTCTTGCCTCCGATGCCCGCATCACCCACGTGAAGCTGCAACAGGAAACAGATCAGGCGTTCCATTTGGGTGCGCTTGATGTCGAGCAGGGCAAGGGCTCGGTGTTCAATTCGCATTCCATGTCCTTTGGCGCTCGTCTTGCCCGCCACGACATTACTACGCGCTTTACAGGGCAGCGCTGTGAAACCTTGCTTAACGGGTTGTATTATGTTGACGGACGTCGCCATGTGGACCATCACACGGTCATCGGCCACGCACAGCCGCATGGCGTAAGCCGGGAGTATTACAGAGGCATCCTGGCGGATACGGCACGCGGTGTATTCGGTGGACGTATTCTGGTTTCACCGGGAGCCGACGGCACCGACGCCGTCCAGCGCTCCGATAGCCTGCTGCTGTCGCGCATGGCCAAGGCCGATGCGCGTCCCGAGCTGGAGATCTATGCGGATGATGTGAAATGCGCGCACGGGGCCACCGTGGGTCAGATCGACGAGGAAAGCATGTTTTACCTTCGCTGCCGCGGACTCGACGAAGTTCATGCACGCAGCGTTCTTACCTACGCCTTTGCCGCGCAGGCATTGTCGCGCATGGACGACGAGTCATTGCGGCTACGCGTTGCGTCGGCCATACGTACGCTGTTGCCCGGCGGCGTTGCCCTGGGGGAAATGATATGAATGCGCCCGTGTTGGCAAAAGCGGTGTCCGCGTCACTGGACTGTCGCGGCGATTTTCCGATTCTTTCGCGCAAGGTTCAAGGCAAGCCGCTGGTTTACCTGGACAACGGGGCGACCACGCAAAAGCCAGCCGCCGTCATACAGGCGGAGCGCGCTTACTATGAAATGTCGAATGCCAACATTCATCGGGGCGTGCACTGGTTGTCGCAGCATGCAACCGACTTGTACGAGCAAGGCCGCGA
>CAZONP010000007.1:0-27675 GCA_964581155.1 uncultured Candidimonas sp.
CTGCTTTTACACTTCATAATCGACGCTGGAATACTGCATGACAACGCAAGACCTTGCTTCATGGATAGGCCGCAAAGAAATTTGCGACGACAACATAGATATTGGGCACGTCCGCAAAATCGCCCTGAGCCTGGATGCGCCCGCGCCTGGCGAGGGCGATACGCTGCCGCTGTTGTGGCATTGGGCGCTGTTCATCAATGCCTTGCAATACGACCAGCTGGGTGAGGACGGGCATCCCAAAAGGGGCGGGTTCCTGCCGCCGGCCGATGACCGCAATCGCATGTGGGCCGGCGGCAGGCTGGAATTCATTCAGCCGCTGCGCGTCGGGATCAAGGGTCAGCGTATATCGACAGTTGCCGCGATCACGGAAAAAGAGGGGCGTACAGGAAAGTTGCTGTTCGCCACGGTAAGGCACGAATACGTCCAAGGCGGGGCGCTGTGCATATCGGAAGAACAAGACATCGTCTACCGCGAGCCCAGCCCACCGCGCCTGGAAGGCAGCGTGGCTGCCCCACCAGCGCAATGGTCGGTTAGTGTGGAGCCCACGCCGATCAAGCTGTTCAGATATTCGGCCGTGACCTTCAATGGCCATCGTATCCATTATGACCATCCTTACGTAACCGAAACCGAAGGGTATCCCGGCCTTGTGGTGCATGGCCCGCTGATCGCGACCCTGATGTGCCAAGGTTTCGTCAAGGCTCATCCTGACAAAGTCGTCACCTCGTTGTCGTATCGCGGATTGCGTCCGCTTATCGCGCCGCAGCCATTCCAAGTGGCGGGTGCGTTAGGCGAAGAAGGCAGAGCCCGCCTTTGGGCCGAGCAGGACGGCACGCTTGCGCACCAGGCCGAATTAGGGTTTGCAGTATGAACGAGAACACACCCGTCGGGACGACGCCCGGCAATGAATCGCATCAGGCCAAGGGAACGTCCGCCCCTCGTCCTCTGGATGGCATTACCGTCGTCAGCCTTGAACATGCCATCGCGGCGCCTTTTTGCACACGTCAGCTTGCCGATATGGGCGCGCGCGTCATCAAGATCGAGCGGCCCGGCGTGGGCGATTTTGCCCGAAACTACGACGAACGGGTGAAGGGGCTGGCGTCGCATTTCGTGTGGACGAACCGGTCCAAGGAAAGCCTTGCGCTGGACCTCAAGAAGCCGCAAGCGCTTGAAATTCTGGGTCAACTGCTCGAGCAGGCTGATGTGCTGGTGCAGAACTTGGCGCCGGGCGCATCCGCCCGTCTTGGCTTGTCGTTCGACGTCCTGCAGACAAAGCATCCGCGATTGATCGTGTGCGATATCTCGGGCTACGGTGAAGGCGGGTCTTATCAGGATAAAAAGGCGTATGACTTGCTCATTCAGAGCGAGAGCGGCTTCCTGTCGGTTACCGGCACGCCCGAAACTCCCTCCAAGGCGGGATGCTCCATATCGGACATTGCCGCGGGCATGTACGCCTACAGCAGCATCATGGCAGCCATTCTTTTGCGTGAACGCACCGGGCTGGGCAGCCGGATCGACGTATCCATGCTGGAAAGCACTGTTGAATGGATGGGATTTCCCATGTATTACGCCTTCGATGGCGCCGAGCCGCCACCCCGCGCAGGGGCTTCGCATGCCACCATTTATCCTTATGGCCCGTTTCCGGTCGGCGATGGCAGCGAAATCATGCTGGGACTTCAGAATGAACGGGAATGGGCGGCGTTCTGCAAGGACGTTCTGCAGCAACCCGACGTGGCGGACGATCCCCGCTTTATGTCGAACTCGCTGCGCGTGGCCAATAAAGATGCCTTGCGCGTGTTGATCGTGACCGCTTTCGCGTCCTTGTCGCGTACCCAGGTCATCGACCGCCTGGAGGCGGCCAGCATAGCCAACGCAAGCGTCAATACAATGCACGATGTCTGGAACCATCCGCAACTGGCGCAGCGCAACCGCTGGCGCAACGTGGATAGCTCGGCGGGGCCATTGCCTGCGCTCATACCCCCGGCAACCAGTTCCGCGTTCCAGGCCCGCATGGAAAAGATACCCGCGCTGGGCGAGCACTCAGCCGCCATACTGGCGGCGCTGGGCTATACCGGGCAGCAAATCGACGCGCTGGCCCAACAGGGAGTGATCTGATGAAACAACCGATGCGTTCAGCGCTGTTTGTGCCGGCAACGCGGCCCGAGCGCTTCAACAAAGCGTTGGCTGCGGGTGCCGACACCATCATCATCGATCTGGAAGACGCCGTTGAGCCCGTGGCCAAGGACAGCGCGCGCGAACAGGTGGCCGACTTTGCCGGTGCCAACCCCGAGGTCAAGTTTCGCGTACGAGTCAATGCATACGGCACGCCATGGTTCGCAGCCGACCTTGCCATGTGCGCCGCCCATGCCAATATTCATTCCATATTGTTGCCCAAGGCAGAAGCCGCCGCGCAAATCGAACCACTCGTCCAGGCGGGCAAGTCGGTGCTGCCTATTGTTGAAAGCGCAAAGGGCGTTCTGGCCCTGACTGAGCTGGCGGCAGCGCCCGGCGTTGAGCGTTTGTCCTTCGGCAGCCTGGACCTTATGCTCGACACGGGTACGGCGCCGGACACCCGGGGCGCAGGCCTATTGCTGGATCATATACGCTGCCAGATACTGCTTCACAGTGCTGCATGCGGCCTGGCTGCCCCCATCGACGGTGTGTACCCCGACTTCTCGAATACAGTCGGTCTGGCCGCCGTGGCAGCTAAGGTGCGCGACATGGGCTTTGGCGGCATGTTGTGCATACACCCCGCGCAGGTCGCAACCATACATGCGGCGTTCGCACCGACGGCCGTTCAGCTCGAATGGGCGGTCCGTGTCGTGGAAATGGCCGACAGCACGGGTTCGTTCGCTTTCCAGATGGATGGAAAAATGGTCGATGCGCCGGTCATCGAACGGGCGCGCCAGATTATCGCTGCCACTTAATCCGGCAAGCGTTCCAGCATCTGATCGGCGCAGTGAGCCAATAGCGTGGTCAACGGTCCCTGCGCCAGATGCAGGTCCGGCGCCAGGTCGGCAAGCGGTCGGAGCACAAACGCCCGAAGGTGCATGCGAGGATGCGGCACGACCAGCAAGGGATCATTGATGGTTTCGTCGCCATATAAAAGAATGTCGAGGTCCAACGTTCGCGGAGCGTTATGGTAGGGGCGCACGCGGCCATGGCGCGCTTCTATGGCCTGCACGATATCAAGCAATAGTTGCGCGGGCAGGCTGGTCTGGAGGGAAGCGACGGCGTTCACATAATCCGGGCCGCTGGATTCAATCGGTGCCGTGCGATACAGCGGCGACAGGCACAGTTCTGTAATTCCCGTTGTGTGCGCCAGAGCTTCGGCGGCCTGGATCACGCTTGCCCTGGCGTCACCCAGATTGGCGCCCAAGCCAATATACACCTGCGTCATTCGTGTGGCCGTCTACGCCAGCGGCGTATCGACCGTACGAACGGGGCGTCGGCGCGGGCTGCGTTTGCGCCGTGCGGCGGGGGACTTGCCGCGATTCTCGGCCTGGAAGGCTTCGATCATTTCCGCACGCGTGGAGTCGTCGGCATCGGCCAGATCCATCCACCACTGGGCTTGCACGCTATCGACTTCATGGGCTTCGGCCCGTAATTGCAAAAAGTCCACCGCCGCCCGGAACCGAGGCTGCTCGAGCATGCGCCAAATGGTCTTCACGTTGGGTCGCTCGAAGCGCGCCTGCATGAACCAGATTTCCCGCATGTCGGCCTGGAAGCGCCGTTGTATGGCGAGCTTGCGGGTTTGCTCTTCGACCACCGAATCGCCAGCCATGATCAATGCCTGGGCCGGATGCTCGCCGCTGGCGCAAATGGCTTGCCACCGCTTGTTTACCAACTTCCAAAGCAAGGCTGCGAACAAGAAGCTTGGGCTGATTGTTTTACCGGCCCGCACCCGGACATCGGTGCGCGCCAGGGCGAGTTCCACGAACTGCTCGCCGCCATCTTCCTTGAAAATAAGGTCGATAAGAGGCAGCAAACCTTGGTGCAGTCCGACAGACTGCAGCTCGCGCAGGCAGTCCATGGCGTGGCCACACGTAAGCAGCTTCAGGATTTCGTCAAACAGGCGCGAGGCCGGCACGTTTTCGATAAGGTGTGCCATGCGCACAATAGGTTCGCGCGAGGCCGGGTCGATGGTGGCATTGAGCTTGGCCGCGAAGCGCAGGGCGCGCAGCATGCGAACAGGGTCTTCGCGATACCGTGTGTCCGGGTCGCCGATCATGCGCACGACACGTTTCTTGAGATCGCTTACCCCCCGGTGGAAGTCGATGACCTCTTCGTTGATGGGATCGTAATACAAGGCGTTGAGTGTGAAGTCGCGTCGTGCCGCGTCTTCTTCGTGGGTGCCGAAAAGGTTGTCGCGCAGGATACGGCCGTGTTCGTCGGTGTCTTGCTCGACCGATGCAGGTGCCCGGAAGGTTGACGTTTCAATGATTTCTTGGCCGAATACCACATGAACCAATTGGAAGCGTTTGCCGATGATGCGTGCGCGGCGGAACAAGGGCCGGATTTCGTTGGGTGTGGCATTGGTTGCCACGTCAAAATCCTTGGGCTCCATGCCGACGATAAGGTCGCGGACGGCGCCCCCCACGATATACGCGTCGTAGCCATGTTGGCGTAGTACTTCGCAGACCTTGATCGCATGGCGCGACACATTGCGCCGGTCGATACCGTGCTTGGATTGGGGCAATCGTTCCGGACCGCGGCGCGGCGTTGAGAAGAGGCGTCCGACAAAGTTTTTAATTGTTTCTTTCAGCATGAATGTATTTTAGGACTTTGCGTCCTGCATGTCCTTGAACAAATCAAGAATCTTCCAGCCGCGTTGTTGCGCAACTTGGCGCAGTACCGGGCTGGGGTTGGTGGCAACCGGGTGCGTGACGGCTTCGAGCAAGGGCAGGTCGTTCGGTGAGTCGCTGTAGAAGTACGATGTTTCGAAGTCGCCGAGACTGGCTCCCATGGTGGAAAGCCACTGCTCGACCCGCGTGACTTTGCCGGCCTGGAAGCTGGGTACGCCATGGATGCGGCCTGTGTAGCGGCCGTCGAGCATCTCGGGAATGGTCGCGATCAGCTGCGATATGCCGAACGCGCGGGCGATGGGCTGGGTGACGAACTCGTTGGTGGCGGTGACTATGGCGCATAGATCGCCGTTATCCATATGTTCCCGCACCAGATCCTCGGCAATAGGGAGAATGGCGGGGCGCACGACTTCGGACATGAAGGCTTCGTGCCATTCGGCGAGTTCGGCGCCCGAGGGTCCGTTGAGCAGGCCAAGCATGAATTCGGCCGACTGTTCGGCCGTAAGCTTACCCGCGTTATAGCGTTCCATCAGGTCGTCATTGCGCCGTTGCGCCTCGGCGGGATCGCCGGCGCGGCCGGTGCGAGCCAGAAAATCAGCCCACTGGTAGTCGCTGTCCAACGGCAACAGGGTGTGGTCAAGGTCGAACAGGGCAAGGCGTTTTGCAGACATCATAGTGGTGTTTCATTCCGAACCTGGCTGGACGCCAGTAGGTCTTTCAATAAGGGAAGGGTGATGGCCCGTTGCCTTGCAAGCGAGTAACGGTCCAGCGCGTCGATCAGTGTGCTGAGCCGGCTCATGTCGCGATCATAATGGGTGAGCACCCAGCTTACGACTTCATTCGAGAGCTGCAGGCCGCGCCCGGCCGCCCGGGTCTTCAGGGCCTCGGCGCGGTCGTCGTCGGACAGCAGTTCCAGGCGAAACACCAAGTCCCAGCCGAGTCGCGTTCGCACATCTTCCCGTAGCGGCATGGCCATTGGCGCGCGGTCGCCTGCCAGAATAAGCGCGAACGCGTTATTGGTGGCGGCGACCTCGCGCCAGCGATTGTACAGGGCAAACAAGGCTGCCTGGCCCGACGCGTCGAGATGCTCGACGTTGTCGATGGCGATCAGTCGTGATGGCAGGTCTTCGGCGGTGGCGATGTCCTTGAGTGCGGTGGGGTCGTCGTCCGGGCCATGATAGTGCGCAGGCCCGGGCGACGAGCAGGCACGTAGTAAATGGCTGCGGCCTGAACCCGGGGCGCCCCATAGGTAAATGGCGCGCCCCGGTCGGCAATGGCGCAACGCGTCCAGCGCGGCACCGTTTTCACCGACCACGAAATTGTCGAGCGTGGGCGGCGAGGGAGGTAACAAGTCCAGTATCAGTTGCTGAGTCATCTGTTGTCTAATGGGGGGCGCCGCAATGCGAGTTGGCAGAGCGTGCAGGGCATTTTGCTGCGTTCATCGTAAAATTACCCCTGGTATTTAATTCAACATGCAATTCTTGCACATCCCACGGCATTTCTCATGACAAACAAACAATCAGCTTCCTTGACTTATCGCGACGCAGGAGTCGATATCGACGCGGGTGAGGCGCTCGTTGATCGTATCAAGCCTATGGCCGCCAAAACCATGAGGGCCGGTGTGATGGCGGGCATAGGCGGCTTCGGCGCCTTGTTCGAAGTGCCCAAACACCTTAAAGAGCCTGTGCTGGTGTCGGGCACCGATGGCGTGGGCACCAAACTGCGTCTGGCGTTCGAGTGGCAGCGTCATGATACCGTGGGTATCGACCTGGTTGCGATGAGTGTCAACGATATCCTGGTGCAAGGCGCCGAACCTCTGTTTTTTCTGGACTATTTCGCCTGCGGCAAACTTTCGGTCGATACGGCCGCCAGCGTCGTGTCCGGAATCGCAAAAGGCTGTGAGCTCGCCGGCTGCGCATTGATCGGTGGTGAAACCGCCGAGATGCCTGGAATGTACCCCGACGGGGAATATGATCTTGCCGGCTTCGCAGTGGGTGCGGTCGAGAAGTCGCGGATCATCGACGGAAAGTCCATTGTGCCGGGCGATGTGGTGTTGGGCCTGGCCTCCAGCGGCGCGCATTCGAATGGGTTTTCCCTGCTGCGCAAGATCATGACGCATGCCAATGCAAGGCCCGGTCAGGATTTGGGTGGCCGCCCGCTGGAAGACGTGGTCATGGCGCCGACGCGCATCTACGTCAAGTCGGTATTGGCGGCATTGGCCGAACATGGCGCCAACATCAAGGGGCTGGCGCACATTACCGGCGGCGGTCTCCTTGATAACGTGCCACGCATACTTCAGCCCCACCTGTCCGCCCAGCTGCACCGGGACGCCTGGGTGATGCCGGAGCTCTTCCGTTGGCTGCAGCAGAATGGCGGCGTGGCCGATTCGGAAATGCACCGCGTGTTCAACTGCGGCATAGGAATGGTCATTGTCGTTCCCGCGGACCAGGCCGACGCAATCACTGCAACGCTGGCAAGCCATGGCGAACAGGTCAGCCGGCTGGGCGAAATCACCGAGCGCCAAGGCGCGGACGTCCCACAGACCATCGTCATTTAAGGCCGCTTATGGCCAGTATCGGGCCATAAGGTCGACTGCCTGCTGCGCCGCATTGGGCGCCAGGCAGTCGACAACATGGCGCTCCGGTTGCGAGCGCAGCCACGTCAGCTGGCGCTTACCCAATTGGCGCGTGGCGGCGGTGGCCCGCTCGATGGCCTGGTCCAATGTGCAGTTGCCATCCAGATAATCCCATAACTGCCGGTATCCGACGCAACGCACGGATGGTAGACCAGTGTGCAGGTCTGGTCTGGCGTGCAGCACCTGCACTTCCTGGACGAGGCCTTGTTCGATCATGGCGTGGTAGCGTTTCGCAATGCGGGCGTGCAGAACCAAGCGATCAGAGGGCTCCAGGCTTATCGTCACGAAGTCCAAAACCTCGTTCCGCTGCGGGCGCGCATCGGTCAGCCAGCTGGACATCGTCCGTCCGCTGACCCGGTGTATCTCGAGCGCGCGCTGTATGCGCTGGCTGTCGTTGGGCGCCAGTCGTTGCGCCGCCAGTGGATCTATTTCAGCAAGCTGGCGGTGCATGCCGGGCCAGCCTTCCACCTGAGCTTCCGTGTCGATTTGGGCGCGGATCGAGGGGTCGGCGGCCGGCAGATTATTGAGTCCCTCGCGCAGCGCTTTGTAGTACAGCAGTGTGCCGCCGCATAACACGGGAATATTGCCGCGCGCGATGATGTCGGCAATGAGGGCGTGCGCGTCGTCATGAAATTCTGCCGCCGAGTAGCTCTGTACCGGATCGCGGATGTCGAGCAGGTGGTGCGCCGTCGTCGCCCGTTCCGCAGCCGAGGGCTTGGCCGTGCCTATATCCATGCCGCGATAAATCGTGGCTGAATCCATGATGATCAGTTCCACGGGCCATCGCCGGGCAAGCGCCAGGGTCGTGGCGCTTTTTCCGGCGGCCGTCGGACCCGTAAGGCAGATGACGGGTGTCTTCATTGGCCGCGCAGGAACATCTTGTCGAGGTCGCCCAATCGCCACTGCACCCACGTGGGCCGGCCATGATTGCATTGATCGGCGCGCTCGGTGCGTTCCATCTCGCGCAGCAGGCCGTTCATCTCGTCCAGCGTCAGGCGCCGATTTGCCCGCACTGAACCGTGACAGGCCATGGTCGAGAGCAGTTCGTTGCGCTGTTCCGTCAGGCGCGGAGACGTGCCCACGCCCGACAAATCGCGCAATACGCCGCGCGCAAGGGATTCGATATCGCCATGGGCCAACAACGCGGGCACAGCACGCACCATGACGCTGCCTGGGCCCGCCGCGCGCAAGGTCAGGCCCAGGTCGGTCAAGGTGGCGGCGTGCTCGTCGATCAGGCCTATGTCCTTTTCGGATGTATTGAACACCACGGGGACCAGGAGCTCTTGACACGGCAGCCGTTGACCGTCCATGGCCTTCTTCAGCTGCTCGTACACGACTCTTTCATGGGCGGCGTGCATGTCGACCAGCACCAGGCCCTGGCGGTTTTGCGCCAGTATATAAATGCCGTGAAGCTGGCCCAAAGCCATGCCCAACGGAAATTCGTGATCTTGTTGCGTGTCTTGTGCGCCTTGGGCGTCCGGGTGTTGCGGCTCGAGCGGACGATAAAATGATTGCCAGTTTGCATCCTGGCCCTTGACCGGTTCCCGCAGTCCAAAAGAGTGTTGCATCTGCCGCGCGGGAAAGTGCGGTATTCCGCCGGGGGCGAAGCGCTGGTCTCCCCGCGTGCCGACTCCCGGGGTAATGGCTCCATGCATATCGACGCCCGGCATCGATTCGTCAGAGGAGCCGGCCGACGTATCGACGCCCGACGTTTCGACGCCCGACGCTTCTGCGGCCACTGCGGCCAGTGTCTGCGAAAGCGCCTGGGATACGAAGCGATGAACGGCACCGCTGTCGCGAAAACGCACTTCGTGCTTGGCAGGATGCACATTCACATCTACGCCGGCGGGGTCCACCGAAAGAAACAATACATAGGCCGGCTGGCGGTCGCCATGCAAGACGTCGGCATAGGCCTGGCGAATGGCGTGCGCGACCGTGCGGTCTTTGACGTAGCGGCCATTGACGTACAAGTACTGTTGGTCGGCGCGACTACGCGCGTAGGTGGGGCGTGTAATGATTCCACGCAGCGTAATCAGGCCATGTTCGTGCGCCACCTCCAGGCCCTGGGCCACGAATTCCATCCCCAGTACGTCGCGCACCCGTTGCCCTATGCCGGCGGCGCGCCAGTGCCGCTGCGGTTTTTCGTTATGGAACAGGCGGAACGCAATAGCCGGCTGTGCGAGGGCCACGCGTTCGAGCGCGTCGACGCAGTGGCCGTATTCGGTGGCTTCGGCGCGAAGGAATTTACGCCGTGCCGGTACGTCGTCGAAAAGCTGGCGAACGTCGATCGTCGTGCCGACCGATCCCGATGCGGCCATCGGCTGGCTGTCGTTTGACGCAATTTGCCAAGCGTGGGGCGCATTTTCAGTTCGTGAGGTGAGGGACAGCCGGGCAACCGACGCGACCGACGCCAAGGCTTCACCTCGAAAGCCCATGGAGCTGACAGATTCCAACTCATCCAGTGACACAATTTTATTTGTGGCGTGCCGCGTTAGTGCCAGTTGCAGTTCGGACGGCGGGATTCCGCAGCCATCGTCACTGACTGCAATGCGCCGTATGCCACCGCCGTCGAGACGCACCTCGATCGTGCGCGCGCCAGCGTCCACGGCATTCTCCAGCAGTTCTTTCAAGACAGAAGCGGGACGCTCGATGACCTCGCCGGCGGCAATCTGGCTGACCAGCAGGTCGGGTAAAGGCGCGATGGAGCGGCGTTCCGTCATAAGGTCATTCCAATGGATCCACGGTGTACAGTGTTCGATTTTAGCTGCTCCGCGCCGCCCGTCCTTTTGCCGGCCCCTTTAACAGGCTATATTGCCATATCTTTTTTTTGGTTCTTCGATATGCTCGATCTTCTTAACATGGTTCTCCACATTGACCAATTCCTTGGCGAATGGGTCGCGCAGTATGGCGCGTGGATTTATCTTGTGCTGTTTCTGATCATTTTCGGGGAAACCGGCCTGGTCGTGCTTCCGTTCCTGCCAGGCGACTCGCTATTATTCATAGCCGGCGCATTCGGCGCCTCGGGCCTGCTGGATCCGGTCTTGCTGTCGGCGTTATTGATCCTTGCGGCCGTGTTGGGCAATACGGTGAATTACGCGGTGGGCCGGTATATTGGACCGCGCGTATTCACCAAGAACTACCGTTTTCTGGATCGACAGGCGCTGATCAAAACGCATGTGTTCTACGAAAAACACGGCGGAAAGACCATTATCCTGTCACGTTTCCTGCCTATATTTCGCACGTTTGCGCCCTTCGTGGCAGGTGTGGCCAGCATGAACGTCGTGCGCTTTCAGTTGTTCAATATCACTGGCGCCCTGCTGTGGGTCATCAGCCTGGTCACCCTCGGGTATTTCTTCGGTAACGTGCCCATCATCAAAGAGCACCTGAACACCATCGTGCTGATCGGTATAGGCGCGGCCGCCGTGCCCGTTGTGGTCGGCGGCCTATGGAAACTGCTGAAGAAGAAATCCCACGCCTCTTAAGGGCGCAGCGCCTTCAGGTCCGGCGCGCCAGCGCCGGGCTGGCGGAAAAGTATTCATTGATGCCGCTGAGCATGGCCTGTGCAATACGGTCCTGGTGCTTTGGGCTCCGTAAGAGGCGCTCTTCTTCGGGGTTGCTGATGAACGCGGTCTCGACAAGTATTGATGGAATGTCGGGCGCTTTCAAAACGGCGAAGCCGGCGCGTTCCACTCGGTTCTTGTGCAAGCGGCTGATCTTGCCAATTTCGCCAAGCACACGGTCGCCCACGCGCATTGAATCGTTGATCTGCGCGGCGGTCGACAGGTCGAGCAACACCTGCGCAACCTGCTTGTTATGTGAACCCAGATTAATGCCGCCGATCAGATCGGCATCGTTCTCGCGCTTGGCCATGATGCGCGCGGCCGAACTGGTGGCTCCGTTCTGAGACAGCGCGAACACTGATGACCCCCGCGCACTTGGCTTTATCCAGGCGTCGGCGTGTATGGAGATGAACAGGTCCGCCTTGATCCGGCGTGCTTTCTGCACGCGCACCTGCAAGGGCACAAAGTAATCGTTGTCGCGCGTCAGGTATGCGCGTGTATTGGGCTGGGCATCGAGCAGTTTTTTCAGACGGCGCGCAATACTGAGCACGATGTCTTTTTCCCGTGTGCCGTTGCGTCCGACCGCGCCGGGATCTTCCCCACCATGCCCGGGGTCGAGCGCCACCAGTATCGGGCGCATTTTTTCGGAAGGCGTGACACTGGGCGGGCGCGGCGGCGGTGCTGCGGGCTTGTTCGCCACCGGCGGCAGCTTTTGCCCCTGGACCGACGGAATGGGCGCCTCGGGTGGCGCATTCTGTGCCAGTTCTTCAAGTACCTGTGCCAGCGGGTCTGTGTCGGAGCTGTCCATGATGGCCAGCAACGGATCCTGCGCTATTCTGGGATACAGATCGAGCACCAGCCGGAACTTGTATTCGCCCACGGGTTTCAGCGTGAAGACCTGGGGAGCGATAGGCTGTTTAAGATCCATGACCAGCCGGATGACATCGGGCCGGTTCTGGGCCACGCGCACGGACTGGATGTATGGATCGTTGGGCTTCACCTTGGAAACCAATTCATTGATGGCCCGGCTCATGGTCAAGCCTTCGATGTCGACCACCAGCCTGTCCGGCCCCTCAAGGGTGAAATGCTCTGCCTTGAGTTCGCTATCCATTTCAAGAGTCACGCGGGTGTATTCGTCTGCGGGCCAGGTTCTGACGGCCACAATGGTGCCGGCATGGGCTTCGCGGGCCACGACAGGAAGAAGGAATAAGGTGGTCGCGCCTGCGATCAACCGCCGCCGCGCATGTCCGGCGGGCGAGATGCCGATGGGGTGAGGTTGAGTGTCGTCAGCCATAATGTTCCTTTATTGCTATGGGCAGTCAGTCTGACGCACCGCCCCGTCCCAGCGTATTCGAAGTCAATTTGCAGATCGGGCGGCGGTAATAATGGACCCGCGTTCTCCGGCCACTCGATCAATACGACCGCTTTTTCCTGCAGTATATCGCGAAAACCCGCATCAACCCATTCGCGGGAATTCTTAAATCTATAAAAATCAAGGTGATACAACTGCAAGTTAGAAAGATTATAGCTTTCTAGAAGTGCGTAGCTAGGGCTTTTTATTCTTCCTGTCACGCCACAGCCGCGCAACAAGGCACGTGCGAAACTGGTTTTGCCGGTGCCCAGATCGCCATGCAGGTGGATGCGGCCTCCGATGTGATGGCCTTGCATGGCCGGATGAGTGCCCGCGAGCATCGGTGCCAATTGTTGTGCCAGCGCTATCGTGGCGTCTTCGTCCGGTAAATATATTTCGTTGATCATAAACATTGGCCGCCGTGTGTTCGTTATAGGCTGGGGTCGACCATCAGCCAGAAGGTCAGCGTAATGGCGGACAAGAGGGTGCCGACAGACATTGTGACAGCAACGAGGGAGCCGTTGCCGCCCATGCGGGCCGCCAGGACGTGGGCTGACGATGCCGTCGGCAGGGCGCTGAACAGCAACAGCATCTGCCGTTCGATGTGGGGCAGGCCAAAATACCATCCAATGACTATTGCGGCGATGGGCGTAGCCACCAGACGCAGTGCGATGATCCATGTCATGAGCTTTACGGAACCCCTGCCCCCTCTTAGCGACAATGTCGCTCCAACACACATCAGTCCGATCGCAATGGCACATGCGCCAAGGCGTTCGAGGGTGATCTCGACTGGCTTGGGGATGGGCACGGCAAGAATATTGCAGATCAGTGCCAGTACCGTGGCGATGACGAACGGATTGCGCGCGATCTCTTTGAACACCTTGCCACCGTTTTGTCGTGCCAACGCATGGACGGCGGCCATATTGGCGAGAGGGACGGCGAATCCGACGAGAACGGCCATGATGGTGACCCCGGCTGAGCCCGCCAGGCTACTGGCAAGCGACAGGCCAATGTACGTATTGAAACGGAAACCGCATTGCGCCAGCGAGGCGTGTGCGACCGGATCGGGGCGCAGGATGGGCAGTGCCAGCCACGCCATGGCTATGCCGAAGGCAAGGATCGCGACGGTGGCCTGGAAAAGGGTGTAGGTTTCCGAAAGGCTTAAGGGAGTCTGCGTAATCGAATGAAAGAGCAGGGCCGGAAACAGGACAAAGTAGACCAGTTGCTCGGCTCCACGGAAAAACTCGACGGGGAATCGGAACTTGTGGAACAGGCCCCATCCAAGTGCGATCAGCAGGAAATCGGGTAAAACTACGAGTAGTACGGACATGAAACCGGCGTGACAAGAAAGGAGCGTTATTTTAGACCGCTAGGCGCCACGCAGTATTTATTGCACATTGTGGCTCGTATCGTCGGTCGGCACTGGGTGCAAGGGCTGAGGCAGCCAGGTTGTAAACTGCGGTGTGGTTTTAATTATTAAACCTTTACAGAGAGATTCCATATGGCTACCAAACGACTCAAATTTGCCGTCCTGGCGTTAAGCGCAGGCGTGGCTTCGCTCTTTGGCGCGGCGCACGCCACGGCAGCCGAATACCCAGAACAACCCATACGCGTCATCGTACCGTTTGCTCCAGGCGGATCCACCGACATCGTCACGCGTATCGTCACGCAACGCATGGGCCAGGAACTGGGTCAGACCATGGTCGTCGAAAACAAGGGCGGCGCAGGCGGCGCAATCGGCGCGGCGGAAGGTGCTCGTGCCAAGTCTGATGGCTATACATTGTCGATAGCATCGGTGTCCACGCTTGCGGTCCTGCCTGCCTGCCGTCCCACTGACTTGCCGTACGATGCATTGACGGACTTCATACCAGTCACGAATTTTGCCAACGTTCCCAATGTCATCGAGGTCAACCCTAAATTTCCTGCGAAAAATTTCAAGGAGTTCGTCAAGGTCCTTAAGGATAATCCGGGCAAGTACTCGCACGGCAGCTCGGGCACTTGCTCGGTCTTGCATTTATTCGGCGAGGCCTTCAAGCTTGCCACCGGTACCGATGCCGTTCATATTCCATACAAGGGCTCGGGTCCGGCGGTTACCGATGCCGTCGGCGGCCAAATCGAAATCCTGTTCGACAATCTGCCGTCGTCCATGGCTCAGATACAGGCCGGTAACTTGCGGCCGCTTGCCGTCGCTTGGCCCACCCGTCTGGAAAGCCTGAAGGATGTGCCCACACTAGCGGAAGAGGGCTACCCTCAACTGAACCAGCCGGCGTGGTACGGTTTGCTGGCACCCAAGGGCACATCGCCGGAAATCGTCAAGAAGTTGCACGAAGCAGCAGTGGTTGCCCTGAAAGACCCCAAGGTCATCGAAGCGCTTGAAAAGCAGGGCGCGGTTCCATCGGGCAATACGCCCGAGGAATTCGCCACGGAGATCAAGACGCAATACGATTGGGCTAAGGACGTTGTAGCCAAGGGCAACATCGTTCTCGAGTAAGTCGTTCTCTGGTAAGGCCTTACGGCATTGAAAGCCCCGGGGCGCAAGCCCCGGTTCGCTTTCCGGCCTACTGCTTTATAATTCCGCCTTGCTGGCCGCGTCTCCATAGTTAAATGGATATAACTTTCCCCTCCTAAGGGAAGATTGCAGGTTCGATTCCTGCTGGAGACGCCATTTCTACGTTTATTGATTTAAATCATTAGAAACGATTTGATACCAATATAGTCTATGTGGTTTTTTGGCCGATTCTTCTCGCGCAATGACCCCACCACACACTCCAGACTCAACCCAAATCCCCAGTCCGGCCATGCAGGCTTTGCCCACCGTAGGCGAACACCGGTTCAGGACGATAGAGTCGCTCACTGCCATGGGCACGCGCATCAACGCGCTGGCAGCAATGCTGGGTGTTCCGCTGAATAACGCTGATGACTATACGCGCATCCTGCGCCACGACGATCAAGCTGTTGGCGCTTCGGCTCCGAAGCGCGGTTCAGGCTTGCATGCGGAGCTGCGCGGCCTGATTGTCATGCGCTACACCATCGTCGGTCGCTGTGTCGACCAGCAGGGCGATCAGGTTGCTCGTGATCTGCTTGATTGCGCGCGGGTGTTGCTAAAAGGCCGGGGCCCTTCGGGGCTCGGGCGAAGCATGGATTTACGGCCTTTGTTTGACGATTTTTGAGTTTGGTTTTCTGTATATTCCTGACTTTCGGCGATGCCTCCACCATGAAAACCTCCTCTTCCCCGTTCTGCCTAGAAGGCAAGAAAGGTCTGATCCTGGGCCTGGCAAACGAGCACAGCATTGCCTGGGGCTGCGCACGCCTGATGCGCGGCCTGGGTGCCGATCTGATGGTTTCCTGCCTGAACGACAAGGCTCGGCGTTTTGTCGAGCCTCTTACATCCGGGACGGGCATTGAACTAAAAACCTGCAATGTCGAGCAGCCCGGCGATCTCGAAGCGCTGGTCGCCGACGCTGCAGCGCGCATGGGCCGGCTGGATTTTGTAGTGCACTCGATTGCGTGGGCGCCAATGGAAGATCTTCATGGGCGAGTGCTTGATAGCTCGGGTTCTGGCTTCGCGCGCGCCATGGAAGTGTCGTGTCATTCCTTTGCGCGCCTGGCGCGATTGTGCGTACCGCACATGAGCGGTGGCAGTCTGCTGAGCATGAGCTACCTGGGCGCGGGGGAAGCTGTTCCGAATTATGGGCTGATGGGCCCGGTCAAAGCCGCACTGGAATCCATGGTGCGCTATCTGGCGCTCGAACTGGGGCCAGAGCAAGTGCGGGTACATGCCGTTTCACCGGGGCCTATCCTCACACGCGCCGCTTCGGGGATTGCACAGTTCGACGATATGATGGCCAATGCCCAGCGTAAGGCGCCGCTGGGGCGCCTGGTTACCTTGGACGAAATCGCCCGTTTGTGTGCTTTTTTATGCTCGGATGCCGCCAGCGGCATGACGGGACAAACCATCTATGTCGATGCCGGCTGTCATGC
Source organism: uncultured Candidimonas sp. (assembly GCA_964581155.1). Taxonomy (GTDB): domain Bacteria; phylum Pseudomonadota; class Gammaproteobacteria; order Burkholderiales; family Burkholderiaceae_B; genus Pollutimonas. The sequence goes on from CAZONP010000007.1 coordinate 16,330, forward strand.
CGTGGCCTAATCTTTGGGCAAACCGACCCGTACTGTTTTGGCCCCCAGCAAGTCGACCAACGCCCCAGGCCGCAAGCTGACCAGATAGCCGCGTCTGCCGCCATTCAGGTAAATCAACGGAAAGTCCAGCACCGTGGCTTCGACCCAGACTGGCATTTTCTTGCGCGTGGCGAAGGGCGATGTTCCGCCCACCAGGTAGCCGGAGTGTTTCTGCGCCGTTGCCGGCAGGCAGGGGCTTATTCGTTTTGAGCCAATCTGGCGCGCCAGGTTTTTGGTGGAGACCTCATGGTCGCCGTGCATCAGGACGACCAGCGGCTGCGCGTTTTCGTCTTCCATGATCAGTGTCTTGATGACTTGGTGGGCATCGACGCCAAGTTGCCTTGCCGATTCGACGGCGCCGCCGTGGTCGACATAGTCGTACGTATGCTCCCCAAACGGGATGCGATGCTGTTTCAGGAATTGCGTGGCGGGTGTTTCGGATACGTGTTTGGCTTTGGCCATGGGGGTCAGGCTCGGGGGTGATGTTTGGCGTGCAAGGCTTTCAGCCGCTCGCGGGCTACATGAGTATATATCTGTGTGGTCGATATGTCGGCGTGGCCCAACAGCATTTGGACCACTCGCAGATCGGCGCCATGGTTCAACAAATGTGTGGCGAAGGCATGGCGCAATACGTGGGGCGACAGCGGCGTGTGAACTTCAGCCGTCACCGCATGTTTCTTCACGATCAGCCAGAACGATTGGCGCGTCATGGCCGCCGCGCGCGCAGTAACGAAAAGGGCGTCGCAGCGGCGCGCGCCCAGTAACTCGGGCCGCGCCTGGCCCAGGTAGCGCTCGATCCAGTGTTGGGCTTCCGCCCCCAGAGGAACCAGCCTGTCCTTGCCGCCTTTGCCCATGGTGACCCGTATGACGCCTTCCGTCAGGCTGGCGTCCAGCACATTCAGGCTGATCAGTTCAGTGACCCGCAACCCCGTCGCATACAACGTTTCCAGCATGGCGCGGTCGCGCAGTCCGAGGGTGGTCGCTTCATCCGGCGCCTGCAATAAGGCGTCGACCTGGTCCTCGGACAGTGTCTTGGGGAAACGGGCCGCCTGTTTGGCCGCCCGTAAACTCAGGCAGGGATCGCGGGCAACAAGCCCCTGGCGCAGCGCCCACAAGAAAAAGCGTCGCAATGATGCCAATCGGCGGTTCGCTGTCGTAGCCTTGCTGGTCGCATGGCGGGCGGCGAACCATTCCTGGATGTCGGCGGATTCAGCCTCTTGAATATCCTTGTTTTTTTTGGCGAACAGCCATTGCGCGAAGGCTGTCAGATCACGCCGGTATGCAGACAAGGTGTTTTGTGCCAGGCCGTCCTCGAGCCATAGGGCGTCAAGAAAGGTGTCGATGCAGGCGGGTGGGGAAAAGGCCACGGCAAGTTCTCTGGCGGTTCGAAGGGCAAGTCAGGTTGTCGCTAACTATATACCTATATACTTTGGGGGGGGGGAGCACAGTGTGTGTGCGTCGGCTTGATCTGCCAAAAGGGAACAGGAATGAAAATACGGGCTCTGCTTGCATCCACGCTATGCGGCGCGCTGGTCGGCTTCAGCGCGTCGGCTGCCGATCTTCTCGTTTCTGCGGCGTCCAGTCTCTCGAACGTCGGAACAGCCCTGGCCGTTCAATACCAGAACGATCACCCGGGCACAAAAGTGCTCATGAGCTTCGCAGCCTCCGACGCCGTCCTGCAGCAAATCCAGAACGGTGCCCCGGCCGATATCTTTGCATCGGCGGACCCGGCCGCAATGGACAGGGCCGTCGAGTCCAAAGCGGTGGAGGCCGCGTCGCGACGCGACTTCGCCGGCAACGACGTCGTCATGGTCGTTCCGCTCGATAATCCCGCGAAGATCACATCGCTGGCCGATCTACGCCGGGCGGAAGTCAGGCGAATTGCCTTGGGCAATCCTGCCTGGGTGCCGGCGGGGCGCTATGCCCAGGCGGGGCTGCAGAGCTCCGGCGACTGGGACGTTGTGCACGGCAAGGCGGTACTTGGCCAGAACGTGCGCCAGGCCCTGGACTACGTTGCGCGCGGCGAGGTCGAAGCCGGGTTCGTTTTCGCCACCGATGCGGCAAGCATGCATGACAAGGTCAAGGTCGTAGGGTCGTTGCCAACGCCGGAGCCGGTGCGTTATTCAATAGCCCTGGTTGAGCGCCCGGGACGCAGCCCCGACGCGCAGGCTTTCCTGGATTTCGTCATTTCGCCGCAAGGGCAGGCCATACTCGCCAAGTACGGCTTCAAGGCGCTTTAAGCCCACCGCCTTCGCATGCCTGATTTCATCGTTCCACTTCTTTTGTCCTTGAAAGTCGCCGCGTGGGCGACTCTCTTTGCCACACTCCTGGGTGTTTCCCTGGCTTTTGCCCTGTCGCGTTGGCGCTCGCCCTGGTCCGATTTCGTCGATTCCGTGTTGACCTTGCCGTTGGTCCTGCCGCCGACGGTCATTGGCTACTACCTGCTGGTGTTGCTGGGTAAGCGCGGCTGGCTGGGGCAATGGCTGGATCAGTGGGGTGTGCACCTGGTGTTCACGTGGCAGGGCGCCGTCATTGCGGCAAGCATTGTGTCGTTCCCCATGGTCTTGAAATCGGCCAGGGCGGCATTTCAGGACGTAAGCCCGCAACTCGAGGATGCCGCCCGTGTGCTTGGCCTGACGACGCCAGCCATCTTCTTCCGGATCTCGCTGCCGCTGGCGTCGCGCGGCATCGTGGCCGGTGTTCTGCTGGCGTTCGCGCGAGCGCTGGGCGAATTCGGCGCCACGCTGATGATAGCGGGCAGCATCCCCGGCCAGACGCAGACGTTGTCCATTGCCATTTACGAGGCGGTGCAAGCCGGCAACGACAACCTGGCGGCTAGTCTGGTGGTAGTGGTTTCCGTAACTTGCGTGGTGGTCTTGTGGCTGGCCAGCCGGCTTGCGCCGGGAAAGACTCGAATGACGGTTGGTGCCCGCCCATGAGCATTGCCGTGCATATCCATCGCAAGCTTATTGCCGGGCCGCGTGAATTCACACTGGATATCGATCTGGAATCATCGGCGAAACGTGTCGCCTTATTCGGCCCTTCGGGATCAGGCAAGACGTTGACCATGCAGGCCGTGGCGGGCTTGCTGCGCCCGGACCGTGGAAGTATTGTGATCAACGGAAGGTCCTTCTACGACTCGGCGCAAGGACTATGGTTGGCCCCCCGGCAGCGTCGTATCGCTTATCTGTTCCAGGATTACGGCCTTTTCCCGCACCTGACCGTTGCCCAGAATGTTGCATTTGGCTTGACGACTGGTTGGCTCAATCCCCGTCGGGGTGCCGTGCCGCCGTCCGCTGCGCACTGGATGGCCAGCTTCGAGCTCGACGGAATTGCGAACAGCTACCCGGCAGAGATATCGGGAGGACAGAAACAGCGTGTGGCCCTGGCCCGCGCCTTGGCAACGGAACCCGACATGCTGTTGCTGGACGAGCCGCTTGCCGCGCTCGACGCAGGCCTGCGCAAGAAAATGCGCCGGGGGTTGGCCGCCTTGCAGCGTCAGCTGGACATTCCTACCATCATCATTACGCACGACCCGGCGGATGCGCTGGAGTTGGCTGACGAAGTCTTTCAGATACTGAATGGCGGCATTACGGGGTCGTGTTCGCCGCTAGCATTGTCGCAACTGGCCTGACGGCCGAAACAAACCATGGCGCCTGAACAATGACGACAACTTTCACGACTGTATCGCTGGTCGATTTGGCCACGCTGGACGCCGGCGCCACCTTGGTGCTGACAGTCAATAATCGACTTGCGCGGCGCATTGTGGCGGAAATGTCCGCGAGCCTGGGACCTGACCGCAAGGTAATGGCCGTCCCGGACATCATGCCTTTGTCGGCCTGGATGACGCGCATTTCCGATCAGTTGACGTTTTCGCCGGATGCGCAGTTGGCCGCGCATACCGTTGATTCCTTCGGATCCCAGCTGTTGTGGCAGCGTGTGATTGCTCAGGCCGAGTCCGAGCACGCCCTGCTCGACATTACGCAAGCGGCGCGCCTGGCGGCCGAGGCAGATCGTCTTGTTGACGAATGGCGAATTTCGGTGGCTCCTGAACTGGAGACCCTGGACTACCAACGTTTTATGGAATGGCGGCTTCGATACCGGTCCTTGTTGTCTGAAATGGATATGGACGACAGCAATATGGCGTACGAAACCATCTGCCGCTCTATCGGGCAGGGATTGCTGGAACTGCCCTTTCAGCAGATCGTGCTGGCGGGTTTCAATGATATTTCGCCACGCTTTTCCAGCCTGATTGCCGCGATGCAAGAGCATGGTGTCCAAGTGCATGTGCTCGACGTGGCGGGACGAACGGCTACGCACGTGCAGCGGATCGCAGCCCCCGATCTTGATAGCGAATGGCGGATGGCGGCGCGGTGGGCGGCGGATTGCCTGCAGGTGCACCCCGATGGCAAATACGCCATTGTCGCCGCTCGGCTCGAGGCCGACGTGGCGCTGGCGCATCGCACGTTGCGCGCGGCGCTGGGAGAAGACGGCGCCGGACGGCCGGTGCCTTACAACGTGGCGGTGGCTCGTCCACTGTCCGAATGGCCGCTGGCGCGTGCGGCGCTGGCCTGGCTACGGGTTATCGCCCAATTCGACCGTGGCGGACCATGTGCGCCTGCCGACCTCGGACATGCTCTTCTGGCGGGGGGGTGCGCGGGCGGCATTGACGAGGCGTCGGGGCGCGCTGTCATTGACGCGATCTGGCGTAAACGCGCCATCGTCAAGGTGTCTGGCGCGGATTTCTTGAGCTTGCTGATGCAGCATGCGCCGCAATTGGGCGCGGCGTGGACCGCCTGTAGTGAATTGCGTGCCGCCGCAACCGGCAGCGTGGCCGATGCAGGCGCCTGGGCCAGACGCTATCGCACTTGGCTGCAGGCGTTGGGCTTTCCGGGTACCGCCGTCCTGGACAGTCATGCGTACCAAGTCATGGACGCGTTCGAGGGACTGCTAGACCGTTATGCGCGGCAGGCCGTCGCGGTAGGGCCGGTGGCGCTGTCCGCAGCGGTGGCATTGCTGGGCAGGATGGCGCGTGAAACGCCGTTTCAACCGCAGCGCGATCCCTCGGCCCGGCTTGATGTGCTGGGATTTCTTGAATCGGAAGGAGGGCGTTGGGATGGGGTATGGGTGTTGGGCCTGACCGACGACGTCTTGCCCGCCGTGCCCAGACCAAACCCGTTCATTCCCCTGGCGGCGTTGCGCCAGGCGAACGCGCCGCGCGCCACTCCGGATCGGGAGCTGCATTGGGCGCGGGCCATGTACGCCGCGTTGCTCGAATGCGCGCCGCATATTTGGTTAAGCCACGCACAGATGCAGGGAGAAACCGAATTGCGGGCCAGCCCTTGCATCGTTGATATTCCTTTGGCCCCGGCGCAGACGGCCCCGGAACCGGTCAGGCCCTGCACGCTTGAGTATGTGCGTGACGACACCGGACCGGCATTGCAGGCGGGCAGGACAACGGCCGGCGGTATAGGCGTGATCGATACTCAGGCGCGCAATCCCTTGTGGGCATTCGTGAAGTACCGCTTGGGCGCCAGCCAGCTTGGCGACTACGCCGATACGGCCGACCAAAATTCGCGGGGTGTGTTTCTGCATCGGGCGATTGAACTTGTCTGGCGGCTATTACCTGATCAAAAGGCTCTGCAGCAAGCGTACGCGCAGGACAGGGTGCCGGGCTTGCTCGAGCAGGCCATTACCCAGGCTGCCGACGAGTGCTTGCAAGACTATGGCGCGGTCCTTCGCGCGCTTGAAACCGGCCGCGCCGTGAAAGTGCTGGATGCCTGGCTGCAATCCGAACTCTCGCGGACGCCGTTTCGCGTTCGGGACGTGGAACAGAATTATCAGTGGTCGCATGGCCCCCTGCAACTTAGTCTGCGGCTGGATCGTATCGACGAACTCAACGATGGGCGCCTGGCCGTCATCGACTATAAATCCGGCGACGGCAATATCGATCCCCGTTCCGATTGGATGCGGCCGCGCCCCGTGGGCCTGCAATTGCCGTTCTACGCGGCGGTACTGGCCGAGGAAAGCCATGCGGTGGCCGCCATGGTTCTTGCACGCCTGCATGCGCGCGACGTTCAGGTAAAAGGGCTGGTGGACGGGGAATACGGCTTTGACGGCCTGGCGACGCTTGACGACTGGCCGGCCTTTGCCGGTTATTCCTGGGAGCGCCTGATGGGCGAGTGGCGTGACGCCATACAAGGGCTGGCCGGGGAATATGCGGCCGGCATGGCGGGCAATCGAAGCGCGCGCCCCGACGACATCAAGTATTGCGACGTATTGCCTTTTTTGCGTCTGACCGAGGAATACGAACATGGCAACTAAACAGCCCAGCGACAGTGCGGTGCGCGCGCTTGCGGTGGATCCCGCCCAGTCCTTTCTGGTCCAGGCGCCGGCCGGTTCAGGCAAGACCGAACTGCTGACGGATCGTATTCTTGCCCTGCTGGCCACCGTGAGCCGGCCAGAAGAGATCGTGGCCATTACCTTCACCCGGAAGGCCGCCGCGGAAATGCATACGCGCGTGCTTCTAAAGCTGCAGGCCGGGCAGGGGCCTTGTCCGCCTGAAGAGTACAAGCGTCGTAGTTGGGATCTGGCGCGCAAGGCCATGGAGCGCGACCGGGAATTGGGCTGGAACCTCTTGCAGTACCCGGCACGCCTAAGCATACGGACCATCGATTCCTTTTGTACCTACCTGGTCCGGTCGATGCCGTGGCTGAGTTCGCTGGGGGGCTTGCCGGCCATTGCCGAAAACGCGTCCGAGCACTACTTGGCGGCGGCCAAGGCCACATTGGCCATGGCCGACGAGAACGAATCCGTGGCCAGGCTGATTGCGCATCTGGACGTCAATGTGCCCGCCGCCCAGGAGTTGTTGGCGGGAATGCTCGCCGGCCGCGATCACTGGTTGCCTCTGTTGTCGAATGGCGCCGATATCGACCGCTTGCTTGGCAATCTTGACAATGCCATTGAAGCCGATCTGCGGCAATTGGCGGCAACCATGCCCCCCGGCTGGGCGAGTTCACTTGCGCCGTCGCTCGCGCGGGCCGCGAATGTGTTGGCCGATGGCGGCGCCGACCCGGAACTCTGTGTCCTGCAAGACTGGACGGGCGAGCCGCTGGGGACGGACGTTTATTGTCTTGCCCAATGGCAAGCTTTGGCAGGCGCCTTGTTGACCGGCACGAACAGCCTTAGGCGCACCGTAACGATTCGGCAGGGATTCGAAGCCAAGTCGGCCTATAAAGAGGAGTTCCTGGGGTGGCTGAAGTCGGTTCCGGAGTCCGAGCCATGGATTGCCGCGCTGGCCGATATCAAGTCGGCGCCTTGCGAGGGTTATACCGAGGAACAACAGGAAATCCTGCGCGTGCTGATCGAGGTGCTGTGGCTGGCGGCGGCGCAACTCAATCTACGATTCACGGAAACGGCCGAGGTCGATTTCACCGAGATTTCGCGCCGGGCCTTGCAGGCGTTGGGCCCGGCCGATGAGCCCAGCGACTTATTGCTGGCGCTTGACACCGTATTCAAGCACATTCTTGTCGACGAATTCCAGGACACCAGCCAGTCGCAAATCGAACTGCTGGAACGGCTTACATCAGGATGGATGCGCGGCGATGGCCGCACGCTGTTCCTGGTGGGCGACCCCATGCAGTCCATTTACCGATTCCGCAAAGCCGAAGTCGGCCTCTTTTTGCGAGTGAAAGAGCACGGACTGGGCGACGTGAGTTTGACGCCGTTGGAATTGACCGACAACTTCCGCTCGCAAGCGGGATTGGTCGATTGGGTGAACAAGACATGCCTGCCTATCTTTCCCAAAGAAGACGAGCCAGGCCTGGGCGCCATCAAGTACACGCGCTCGGTCGCCTTTAATCCGGGCGTGGACGGTCTGGCCGTGGAACTCCACCCTGTGTGGACATGCAAGGCGAATCAGGATGATGATGCGCATGCCCATGCGGCGACCGCCGAGGCTATCGCCATACAGCTCGCCAAGGAAGCGTTGGCGCGTCATCCCGACAGCGCGCATCCGGTCGCAATACTGGTGCGTGCCCGCACGCATCTGGACAGTATCGTGCATCGACTGGCGCAAGAGAATGTTCCGTGCCGAGCCGTTGAACTGGTCTCATTGCAGCAGCGTCAAGTTGTGGTCGACCTGGCCCAGCTGGCGCGCGCCTTGTCCCACCCGGCGGACCGGCTGGCGTGGCTATCCGTCTTGCGCTCGCCGCTTTGTGGTGTGAGCCTTGATGGCTTGCATGCCTTGTGCGGCGCCGACTTGCTCTCGACCATTCCCGCGTTGCTTGCTCGCTGGACCAGGCAACATGCCGCGACCGCAGCGGCCCCGGATGGCGACGCCAAGCGCCTGCTGCATGCCGCGAGTGTCCTGCTCGATGAAAGCAACGCATCGGGCAGCGTCCCGTTCGCCGGGTGGCTGGCCAACTGCTGGCAGCGTCTGGGCGGCAATGCGGTCTACAGCAGCGTAAGCGATGCGGCCGATGCGGAACAGTTGCTGCGCCTGATCGAAAAATTGGCGCCGTATGGAAACCTGGACCCCGTTGAACTGGATGAGTGCCTGGAGAAGCTTTATGCTGCCTCGAGCGGCAGCGGGCCCGCCGTCGAGGTCATGACCATACACAAGTCCAAGGGCATGGAGTTTGACACCGTCATTCTGGCGGGTCTGCACCGCCGTCCCAGGGGGGATACTGCGCCGCTGATGCGCTTTGAATATAGCGGCGGCGAGCTGCTATTGGGTCCCATCAAGCATAAAGTGTCCGAGGATCACGACCCTGTCTCCGTTTACTTGGCAAGCCGCGACAAGAAGCGGGCGGCGTACGAGGCGGACCGCCTTCTGTACGTGGCGCTCACGCGTGCCCGGGAACAACTGCATCTTATCGGGCTGGTCGAACTCGATGAAGGCGGGGCAATCAAGAAGCCTGCCTCGGCGTCGCTATTGGGCAGGTTATGGGACTACATGCCCGAGCCGCAGCCTCCCGAGCTGGAGGAAATCGGAATGGCGCATACAGGCACGGCCGGTACAGGCACGGCCGGTACCGATACGGCCACCGCAGACACAGTATCGCGTACCCCCGAGCGGATGCTGGTCCGCCGGCCGGCTTCGTCCATGCCCGACGTCGCATCCATTCCTGCGCCGCCGCACCAGGCAAGTCCATGGCACTGGCGCTCGGACGCCGTGCCGGAGGCCGTTATTGGCACGGTTGCCCATGCCTGGCTGGAGCGCATAGGAACCGAAGGTGTCGACAGCTGGCCGGTTACGCGGATAGCCGAGTGCATGCCTGTTTTCCGCCGCCAACTTAGTCGCGCCGGACTTGCCGGCACAGAAATCGACGGGGCGGCACAGGTGTTGGGCGAGACTTTGCACGCCACACTGGACAGTCCCAGGGGAAAGTGGCTGTTGTGGGCCGCGCGCGCCCATCGCGAGTGGGCATTGCTCGACATCAGCGGACGGGTCTCTGTCATCGACTTGGCGATCTCGCAAGACCAGGACTGGCTGGTGGTGGATTACAAGACCGGTGTGCCTCGCGAGGGCGAGCCGGTCGACGCATTCGCCGCGCGCATGCGCGAGCGATACCGGGAGCAGATCGAACGTTATTGCGGTCATGTCAGCGCGCTGGACGGACGGCCTGCGCGCGGCGCGCTGTATTTCCCCAGGGCCGATGTCTGGGTCGAGTATTGAAATGCTGGGCCACATGAGCGGCGGCGTCACGCGTAGCTGTGACGCCGGCCGCAAACTCCTGTTAAACTGTTTGCTGGCGGGCCCCTTCGCATGGTTCGGCGGTGAATCTGGTCAGGTCGGGAACGAAGCAGCCACAGTCGCTCAGAAACAGTGCCGAAGTCAGGCTCGCCTCTTCAATCGCCGAATCCGGTACACTTTTCGTTTATCGTTTAAGAGCTTCCGGCTTACATTCCCTGAATGACATATTTGGTCCTGGCGCGCAAATGGCGGCCGCGTTCGTTTGACACACTCATCGGCCAGGAGCACGTGGTCCGAGCGCTGACGCACGCCTTGTCCACCCAACGGTTGCACCATGCCTGGCTCTTCACCGGCACGCGGGGCGTTGGAAAGACCACGCTGTCGCGCATATTGGCCAAATCGCTCAACTGTGAAGCCGGTATTACGGCCACGCCTTGTGGCGTATGCCGGGCGTGCACCGAGATCGACACCGGCCGCTTTGTCGATTATGTCGAGCTTGATGCCGCGTCCAACCGGGGCGTGGATGAAATGACGCAATTGCTGGAGCAGGCGGTTTACGCCCCCGGCAGTGGACGTTTCAAGGTCTACATGATCGATGAAGTCCACATGCTTACCGGGCATGCGTTCAACGCCATGCTCAAGACGCTGGAAGAGCCGCCGCCGCACGTCAAATTCATTCTGGCCACCACCGACCCGCAAAAAATACCGGTCACAGTGCTGTCCCGTTGCTTGCAGTTCAACCTGAAACAAATGACGGCCGAGTCCATCGTGACGCATTTGCAGGATGTGCTGGGGCAGGAACAAATTCCTTACGAAACACCGGCCTTGCGCCTTCTGGCGCAGGCCGCCGCCGGCTCCATGCGCGATGCGCTGTCGCTTACCGACCAGGCCATCGCCTACAGTGCCGACAATCTCACAGCCGACGCCATACAGGGCATGCTGGGAACCGTTGATCAGCGCCATTTGCTGACGCTCGTGCAAGCCTTGGCGGGCGCCGATGCCGCCGGCGTCCTGCAGGTGGCAGACGAACTTGCTGTTAGAGGCTTGTCATTTTCCGGCGCGCTGGCAGACCTGGCGATCCTGCTTTCACGTATTGCCATCCAGCAGCGCGTGCCGGGGGCTATTCCTTCCGACGACCCGGCGGCCGTCGATATTATCCGGCTGGGGGCCCTGCTTCATCCCGACCAGACACAATTGTTCTATTCGGTGGCCGTCCATAGTCGCCAGGAATTGTCGCTGGCGCCAGACGAGTATGCGGGCTTTGTCATGGCGTGTCTGCGCATGCTGGCACTTGTGCCTGAAGGCGCACCCGGTCCAATTACGCCTCCACCGCCACCCACGCCCGTTCCGCCCGCACCGCCGCCACGCATCGACAAGGTGCTCCCAGCCACGGTGACGCCGGAAGCGAACGCCATTGCGCCAGACGCACCGGTAGTCGTAACCGTGGTCGCACCTGCAGTTGCGACTGCAGTTGCCACCGCAGCGGCGGTAATTTCACCGTCGCCGACGGCCACTCCGGTTGCCAAGCCGCCATCCGCGCCCGCGCCGGATGACAGTCCGCCGGCTCATCACGATGATGGTCCGCCGGCTTATCACGACGACGTTCCCGC
>CAZONP010000008.1:0-1518 GCA_964581155.1 uncultured Candidimonas sp.
CCCAAAATATGACCCGCCCCGAAGAACTCGGGCGCGTGATTGATTTGGGTAGCCTTCAACTTGTCGAAGATTTCCGTGTGGAGTTCCCGCGCCCATGTCATTGCCTCAGTGACATAATCGCTTAGACGATAGCGGATATGCGGTAAGGGCACGCCATAGACGTCGTATTCATGTGGATCAAGGCTTATGCGATTTTCAGAGTCGGGTTCCTGTTCCGTAAGCGACGCCAAACGGATATGACGCGATGTCGTTGCAGACAATGCGTCCGCCAGCTCTGTGCCGCGCAAGCCTTGTTGGGCCAAATCGGTTGCGGTGGAAATCGGCGCGCCGGTCGGCCACGACCACCCGTCGTTGCCGATTTCTATGCGCAGGGCGCTATGCTTCTTGCGGAATTCGCCATCGCGCAAGTTTTCGATACCCGATGTGGATATTGGCCCCCGATAGGGGTATACCGGTGCGTCCGTCAGCGCCCACGACAACTGCACCGGATGGTCCATGAGGTTGCGGCCGACCTGGTCCGAGCGGTTGGCGATGCCGCGAGGCAGCGCGGCAGTGCGTGAGGCAAGCAATAAGCGGGGCGTCTCGATGGCATTGCAGGCCACCACGAAAACTTTGGCCTGTATTGCACCCTGGGTCTGGTCCCAGCGCCGGAAGCGCAGCGTGGCGATCTTGCCTTCCGGCGACAATTCAAGCCCGACCGCGGTCGAGCGGGCAAGCACAGAGGCGCCGGCGGCGACGGCCCGTTTCAGATGGACGGTAGCGTCGTACTTTGCCTGGACTGGGCAGACCGGAATACAACTTGAACTGCCGCAGCAGGCAATACGTTGGTCGCGAAAGACCGAATTGCGGGCTTGCGGCGTGGAGCGCACTTCGAAGCGGCTGCCTTCAAGCGCCTGCGCAACGACCTTGTCCAGCCAAGTAGGCGGGATGCGTGGCATGGGGTACGGGCCGCCGCGCGGCGAGCCCAACGGTTCGTCGGAGTCGCCCGCGACTCCGAGTTCGCTTTCTGCCCGAAGATAATAGGATTCCAGAGTGTCGTAGGAGATCGGCCAATCCACGCCGCGTCCAAACTGCGTATGAAGCTGAAAGTCCGAAGGAAGCAGCCTGGGGCACGAGCCCAGCCAATGCCAGGTTGTGCCGCCCAATACCTTGAGGTAGGTACTCTTGAATAGTTCCGGGCCGGATTGCCGATACCATTGCGTCAGCTGGTCGGTGACCGGATGCATCGCTTCGGGAACCGGCGGGTAGGCGCATTCGGGTACCTTCACCAACGCCTGTTGAAATGTCTGGACGGCGGTGGCGCGGTCGACTTCGCCGCCGGCTTCCAGAACGACAACACGCACACCGGCACTAGCCAGCCGGGATGCAATGAGCGCGCCCGCTACGCCCGATCCTATGACGACAACTTCGGTGGAGATGGGTGTAGACATGTAGCGGCCCTTTAAGCAGTGGGCGGATCGCCCCAATAGCCCGTCGGCCCGCCGCAAGTGCCTGACGGGTGCAGGAATGATGAGTCGG
>CAZONP010000008.1:1618-2958 GCA_964581155.1 uncultured Candidimonas sp.
TCTGTGAGGCTGGCCGAGAGTGCAATGAAATCGTTCAGAGAAAAGCTCGGCCCTGCGAGGAGGCGAATAGGAAGACCTGCCGAGGCAGCCGCTAGACCCGCGAACAATACCGTGCGTCGATCAGGCATGGTTTGGATATCCCCTGCTATGCATCTGAAGTCGGCATGAAGCGCAAGCTCTTCTTGAGATCGTTCATCCACGAAGGTTCGATCAACCTGTCATGCTGCAATCGCCCAACCACGATTCCAGGATGGATCCCAAGCTGATGGGCAAAGGCTTCGACGGCCGCCTTACTGCGCAGGCTAGGAAGCAACAGGACATATTGCGCCGGGATCAGGCAATTACCGGCCCAGGCATTAGCTTCGTGCTCGCGTGGATCATCTGTATGTGCGGCATTGGGATCGTCGAGAAAGATGGATTTCTTGTCTTCCCTGCTGTTGGCATGAAGCAGAATATGGGCCGCCTCATGAAAGAAACTGAACCAGAATTTATCGTTGGTTTTGCCGTATAACGATAGCTGAATGAGTGGGCGCGTCGGACTCAGCCAACGTGCTACGCCACTAACGTGCGCACGCGGAATGGCTGGCACTAGCACTAACAGTACACCTGCGTCGTGCAACAGCTCACGCATTTGCGGCTCGAACACCTCTGGCGCGTTGTTAGTCAACCCGCGTATGGTGTGCAGCGCCTTCTCAAAGCGGGCCTTGTCATACTTGGGCCCATCGATTTTTTCGGCTTGTTGTTCGCCCAGTCGTAACCAAGCCGAGATAGCACCCACATCGCTTTGCTCGGCGCGGCTGCGGCGAAACGCCATCTCCATGCCGCCGTAGTGCGTACGCCATTCACTAGGCGAGGCCACCCCAAAAAAACGAAGGCATACCTCGACCAAGCTGGGCTTATGCTTTGCATCCAAACGCTGCTTTTGAATGGCTCCACAATCTATCAGCTCCTTGAGCGGCAGTTCATCCAACCAAGGAACCCATGCAGCATGGCGCGCTGCCGCTTCCAACCGGGCCTTATGTTTTTGGTAGTTGGCTTCCAGCGTCAACCAGAAGTCCATGCTGCTGCCCAATACACGCTCTAGCCGCTGGGCGGCATCAACAGTGACGGGCACCTTGCCGTTGATTAGTTGGCTTATGTGCTTTTCACTGTAGCCCAAGCGTTGGGCCAGTTCGGCTTGTTTCCAGCCACGCTCCTCGGAAAGGTCAAGGACAGATTCACCGGGGGGCAAGATCCAGTCTGGCGCAAAAGGAGCACTCAGTTCAGTCATGGTAATCCCCTATGTATTCAATGCTAATGATAGTGACTTGGAACCAATCAACGCCGCCGTCAGAGCGGGT
>CAZONP010000008.1:3058-5777 GCA_964581155.1 uncultured Candidimonas sp.
GAGCGGGTGAGGATTGCCCGCGGCAAGTTCAGTGGCACGTGTTGCGGCTTCCAGTGCCAACAACCGCACTTTCAACTTGCGTGCGCAGGCCGCCCCGAGTTTCTTCTCGGCGACAGCCTGAATTTCACACAACTCGCGGATTTTCTTGTCCCTGTATCGAACTTCCAAGATAGCTCCATTCTATCATTTTTTACCTGTTAGGTAAATTATTTACTTATCAGACGAGCGATCCAGGACCTAGTTCCCTGTCCGTCCATACCTTGGGCGTAAGCGCCCTCCCCATGTTGCCCGCTTATGCCGCCGGCATTCTTGCCAACCGCTCGGCTGCGGCTCGCATCCCCTGCTGCAAGGCGGCAAACAACTCCGCTGGGAAGTCTGCGGGCAGTGCCGCTTCCACCGTCCGCAGCACCTGCGGCAACCGATCCATGACCTCTGCGATAAGGTCTTCCATGTCGGCACCCCAGCCGCAGAGGCTCGCCATATGATTGAAATGCCTGCGCTGTATGTCTCTTAGGCGGTAATGAGTGTTCTTGCCCTTCACGGCCATGGCCAGGCGCAGGCGGCTCCCGTCCAGCTTGTTGGGGCTGCGGCCGGTTATGGGCCATGCGGATAACACGTCGTAAAGGGGCGTCAGGCAATAGCGGCCCCCCGGGTGCAAGAAGATCGAGAAGTTCTTGCCATGCCCGTCGGTCGCGGCCATCAGCCAAAACAGCAGTTGTGCCTTCAACAGGGTTCCAAGGTCTTGCTCGCGCTGCTCCGACTGCTGCAGGATACGGGCAATGTCTGCCATTCCCGGGCCGCCGTCGGATTCATACTTGGCACCGGGCGGTGTGCCGGTGGCCTGGCAGAAGTCCTCCTGAGGAAGACGCAGCCAGTAACCCTGCTCACTCAAGCGGCGATCAAAGCGCTCGACTATCAAGACCTTCTGGTCTTCGAAATGCGCAGTTTCGCACGCTGCTACCGGCAAATCAAAATGCCGCAAAACATTCAAGCACAGCCACTCGTTCTCGACCGACGTACGCATGTCCGCCTGGCGGTTTCCCACCAAACCCAAGGGCAACTTGAAGATATGCGTGGTCGGCGTGGCGCCCAGCGGCCGGCACCACCGCCCCTGATGCCAAAGCAGGGCTGTTTTCTCTTGCGCCCCCGCAATGGATATCCTGAAATCGTCGTCCAGGACATCGTGCTGGCCCAACGATGCGGGCGCTGCCGCAGTCGCACGCAATAGATTGGCGACTTCGGCCTCGGCCAATGGCCGCGCCTGGATAGTGAAAACGTCTTCGGGGACTTCCCCTTCCGGCAGCAACTGGACGGCACCAACGCAATCGCGCCCGATGGCGGCCAACAGATCGAAGGCGTCGGCATTCAGCGAGCGAAACCGCAACTGCAAGCGACGACGTATGGCCTGGCTGTCGGGAAGGAGATTGTCGAAATAGTTGTGAACTACCCCGCCCTGCAAAGGCGCGTTATTCAGCGTGAAGGGCAAGGACAACGATAGCGGCCGCCCTTGCGGCGAGGCAACCCATTGCGAATCATAGGTCAGCGTGTCCACAGCCCTTCCGGACACCTGCCAATGGCCCACTCGCACACCGTTGGCCCATAGGCCCAGGCTTCGTGCCCGGGGTCGACGCGCCATGACTACCACTCACCTTGCGCTAGCGTGCTTTGGCTGCGCTCTTGCACGCTCCACTCGAGTCCCAGAATGCCAGACAGCGCCAGCAGGCGATCCACCGTCAGCAAGGCAGGCTGGTTTTCGAGTTCAGACAGGCGGTTCTGGCTGATGCCCAGTCGCGCGGCAACCTGGGCTTGAGTCAATTTCAACGCCCGGCGGCGGGCAATCAACAAATGTGCCAACTGATCACTGGTAGATAGCCTATGCATGGAGTTATATCGCCCTTTTCGATATCCGAAATATATCGGAGATTACGATAAAGAACAAGTATCGACCTGACCGATGTTGGTCAACGTGAGAATGTCGGTATCGGGGTGCGGACGTTTTTTTGGTACTGGCTCGGCTACTGCACCAGGCATAGAATTGAGCTTGCCAACAGCATGGCGAGCAACGCCCTACCCCTTATAGCCAACGGTGAACAGGAACCATCATGCGCCTGAACAAATCTCGGGAAAGCCGAAATGTCGAAGATCGCCGGGGCCGCGGGCGTATGTCCATAGGGGGCCGTGGAAAAATTGGTATCGGCACCATCGTGCTGGCACTTGTCGCGGTCTATTTCGGGGTCGATCCCAATGTGGTCCTGCAAACGGTAGGCGTCGGCTCGGAAAGCGAATATTCAACATCCGGGGAGCCCGCAGCCCCCACCGAGCAAACCATTTTCGTATCGAAGATACTGGCCGACACCGAAGACACTTGGACGACTGTGTTCCAGCAGAAAGGCTGGAGCGGCTATCAACAGCCCAAGCTCGTACTATTTAGCGGCGCGACGCCCACGGCGTGCGGAACGGGCCGGTCGGCGATGGGGCCTTTCTACTGCCCTGGCGACAGCAAGGTGTACCTGGATTTGTCGTTCTTCCAGCAAATGGCACAGGAACTGCAATCGCCCGGGGACTTCGCACAAGCCTACGTCATTGCTCATGAAGTTGCTCATCATGTGCAGCATATGCTTGGCGTGACCGATCAAGTGGCCCAGTTGCGCCAACGTGGCGGCGCTGCGGCGGCGAACCAGTTATCGGTAAGGGTGGAGTTGCAGGCCGACTGCTTCGC
>CAZONP010000008.1:5877-11425 GCA_964581155.1 uncultured Candidimonas sp.
CGGCGCAACGCGTGCGCTGGTTCACCCGAGGTTTTAAAAGCGGTGATACCGCACAGTGCGACACGTTCAGCGCGGCTTCACTGTAGTGCTTGCTGGCACTACTGCAATGGCTCCGCCCCGACACGTCACTCGTCAATTTCCTGACGCTTGCGCTTCACATCGTACGGAGTCAGCACTGCATGGCAAACCATATCCAGCGCCGGTCGTGTGTCGCCCGCCTTGTCCGTCCATACCTTCGGCGTGAGCGCTCCGGATACCGCTATGCTGTCGCCGTCGTCGAGCGCCAGCAGTGCAGCCTGCGCCTTTTCGTCGAACGCTATCACGCTGCATAGCAGGGTATCGCCATTGCCTGCGACCGCCTTCAATTTGGCGGTAGTGTATGTTTCTCCCGTCTTCCCGGTGCCCTGCTTTGGCGCTCCGTACAGCCTGCCCGAAATTAACGCATCGATCATTAGTTACTTTATCCTCAAATAACTATTGTAGTGTGCAGCCCGGGTGCGGCTCGAGTCTGGGGCAGATAGACCGACAGTGGGTTCGGTCGCCGGCTTTTCTGGCATACTTCACTTCGTCGTCACGCATCCTGCGTGCCGGCAAAGCGGCATGATCGCAGGTGCCATGGCTTTTCCTCTCGGGTTCCTACAAATGCCTCTTCCACCAACAATGTCAGCGAGCATTCTATATACCTTGATAGAAAGTATTGACGACATGGTGATCATTACCGAGACCGACCCCATCGATGCTCCAGGCCCGACTATTGTCTATGTAAACAAGGCATTCACTGATATAACAGGGTATACGTTCGAAGAAGCAGTCGGAAAAAGCCCGCGTATTCTTCAAGGCCCTGGAACAGATCGCAAGGCTCTGGACCGTATCAAGAGCGCAATGCGGGAACACCGCGACTGCCGTGAAGAGATTCTAAACTACCACAAGGATGGCTCTGCTTATTGGTTGCAGATGCATATCGTGCCATTGTTTGATGAGGCTGGCGAGGTACGTTACTTCGGCGCAATTGAACGCGACATCACCGTTCAGCGCAACAAAACGGATCGGCTGCTGCACCTGGCGCACCGGGATGTGCTGACTGGGCTGCCGAATCGCGGCGCATTGGAAGATGAATTCCGCAACTTGACCATAAAGCCATCGACGCGTGGCCATGCGCTTGTATTGCTGGACCTGGATGAATTCAAACAGGTAAATGACACCTATGGTCACTTGGCGGGCGACGAGCTGCTTAGAATGTTTGCGGCGCTGTTATTGTCGAATCTGCGCCGGGATGATTTCGTGGCCCGCTTTGGCGGTGACGAATTCGTCATCTTACTGCCCGATACACACCTGGAAGACGCACACCGGGTCGCCCAGCACATTGTCAATGCGAGCTCTGCGCTTGAGGTTGAAAAAACCGATCAAATCCAGTTTGGGTCCAGCGCTGGCGTCACCGCCCTAACATTTGGCGAGGACTTGAACGCGGCCATAGCTCGGGCCGACAAAGCTTTATACACTGCAAAATCCATGGGGAAGGGAACGGTAAAATTAAACTTGGAAACCACACTTGCCGGTGAACCACCTGTGGCTGTGCACGTCAACGACCCAAAATAAAGCACCAACCAAATGAATCTTCCTACCGCTGATAGCGCTTCATCAACTGTCAAATGCACGGCATGCCAGGACGGGCGCGGCCTGGATTTCGACTTCACAATGGCGTTTCAACCTATCCTGGATCTTGACACCGGGCGGCCGTACGCATATGAAGCACTAGTCCGAGGCTTGCAAGGCGAATCCGCAGCCACGATCCTCGCCCGGGTTAACGACAGCAATCGTTATCAGTTCGACCAATCATGCCGCATCAAGGCCATAGAATTGGCCAGCAGCCTTGGCCTGCAGGCGCTGCCAGACTGCAAACTAAGCATCAACTTTTTGCCTAACGCCGTCTACCGGCCCGCAGCCTGCATACAAGCCACATTGAAAGCCGCCCGGCAGTGCGACTTTCCGCTGGATAGACTTATGTTCGAAGTCACTGAAGGCGAACAACTGGACGACCCGGCACACCTTGTAAGCATCTTCGAGGAGTACCACCGGCACGGATTCACGACCGCCATTGACGACTTCGGGGCGGGATATTCGGGCCTGAACCTTTTAGCCCGATTCCAACCTCACGTGCTCAAGCTCGACATGGAGCTTACCCGCGACATTGACAGCAATGTGGTGCGGCAGGCCATTGTTGCGGGCGTCATGCTTATGGCCAAGCGACTGAACATCCTGATAATTGCCGAGGGAATAGAAACCCAGGCCGAATGCGATCAGCTTCGGGACTTGGGCGTTCGCTATATGCAAGGCTATTTATTCGCCCGGCCGGTGATCGGCAAACTGGTGTAGCGCCGCACGGCGCCACACCAGTTTTCACCGCGCAAAATAGAGATCATGCAGGCGATCCAGACTGACTTCCGCTGCAGGCTGCGACAACACCACTTTTCCGCTCTGCATTAAGTAAACATGGTCCGCCACGCCAATGGCTCTATGGGTATTCTGCTCAACCAGGACGACGGTCCGGCCGCCGGTTTTCAGCCGCGCAAGAATCTCGAATAGTTCGTTCACCAAAACGGGCGCCAAGCCAAGTGAAGGCTCATCAATAATCAATAATTGCGGATTGGCCATCAGACCACGCCCCATCGCCAGCATCTGTGCCTCGCCACCGGATAAGGAACCGGCCAGCTGATTGCGCCGCTCCTTCAAGCGGGGGAACATTTCATAAGACATCTCGATATTTTCCTTGACGCGTGCACGATGCTGCTTCGCAAACGCGCCCATGATCAGATTCTCTTCGACACTCATGTCGCGAAACGTCATGCGCCCCTCGGGAATCATTGCCATGGATAAGTCTGCCAATTTCCAGGTTGGCGTGCCGTTCAATAACTTGCCGTCCAGCTTCACTTCGCCATGGGAGATGGGAAGCAGGCCCATAATCGCCCGCAACAGCGTGGTTTTTCCGGCGCCGTTCGGGCCAATGATCGTGGTCAACTGCCCACGCGCAACGGTCAGGGACACGTCCCACAACACATTGATAGCGCCGTAACCGGCCCGGACGTTGGAGATTTCAAGCATATTAGGCTCCCGTGTAGCTCTTGATGACGGCGGGATCGCTGAAAACCGCGTCGGGCGTGCCGTCGGCGATCATCTGCCCGAAATCCAGCACCGCAACCCGGTGGCACAACGTGCTGATCGTTTCAATATCGTGCTCAATAATGAAGATGCCGACAGAAAATGCCTCGTGCAAATTCTTCAGCATGCTCATGAAACGCCGCTTGCCAGTAGTTTCCAGGCCGGCGAGCACCTCATCGAGCAGCAACATCTTGGGATTGGTCGCAAGGGCTTTGGCCACTTCGAGCGCCTTTAATTCCGTCAGGGCCAACTCGGTGGAAGCGTCACGTTCCGCCTTGGCGGTAAGCGCGGTGAACTCCAGGATTTCGTTGATTTTGTTGTGGTCGACTTTACCTGTACCGAAGCGCTGGGCCACAATCAAATTCTGCCGCACCGTCAGCTCATGCAGCGGTTGGGGAATTTGGAAGGTGCGGCCTATGCCCATGCGGGCGCGTTTGTACATTGGGGCGGCCATCACGTCCGTGCCGTCGAACAGGACCTTGCCGCCGGAGCAACGCACCAGGCCGGAAATAGCATTGAACAAGGTGGTCTTGCCCGCGCCGTTCGGACCCACCAGTCCCACGACTTCCCGAGTTCCGACCGAAAGCGTTACGTTGTTGACCGCTGTAAGGCCACCGAAAGTCACCGATACGTTTTCAAGCTGCAACATTTTTCTTCCTTATGATCCTGCGCATCAGGGACAGCAAACCCTCCGGACTAAGGATGATCATCGTTACCAATAGCGCACCCAGCACAAGCTGATGCCCGGAGGGGATGATGCTCTTGAAAATCAATTGGTCGACCAGGTACACCACCACGGCGCCGACCAGCGGTCCGACAATGGTGCGATAACCGCCAAAGATAGCCGCCACGATGGGTATCGTTACCCACAGGCCGCTGAAGGCATAGTCGGGCTCAAGAAAGTTGATGTAATGCGCATTGAAGGCGCCGACCACGCCGCACATGAATGCGGATACCGCAAGCATCAATGCCTTGAGCAAGGTGCTGTTGACGCCCACCACCCGCGTGGCATCCTCGCTGTCGTGCATCGCGCGCAATGCCAGTCCGTAGTTGCTGATACGAATATAGTGATAGATCGCGGCAAACATTAGCACGATGGTGAGGATGACCAGATAGCCGCCTGTCTTGCCACTGAAGTCAAGCCCCATAATCGCGGGCAAGGGCGGAATGTTCGAAATGCCGGCCGATCCGCCGGTGACTGCGGTCCATTCCGTGGCGAGAATCTTGAATATATGCGCATAGGCCAGGATGGCCAGCGCAAAATAAGGCCCCCTCAAACGCAATACAGGCAACATCAACAGCGACGCGACCACCGCCCCCGCACCGCCCATCAGCATTGCAATAAACACCGGAACGCCATACTCCATGCTCAGCACGGCCGAGGTGTAGGCGCCCACGCCGAAAAATGCCGCATGGCCAAAACTGACCATTCCGCCCAGATTACCCAGCAATGCCCACGACAGTGCGACCCCGCCAATGATCATGGATGCCACGATCAGGCTCATCATATAGTTGTCGCTGCCGAAGGCCAGCGGCACACCGATGTAGACAGCCAGCAGCGCGCCGACCAGTGTCAGATTCGATTTCATCCCCGTCTTCCTTTTGCACCGAACAGCCCATTGGGCAAGACGAACAACACAATCAGGAACAATCCCATGCCGGCCAGTTCCTGCAAGGCCGAACTGGCAAGCGTGACCGTCAACGCTTCAGCCACGCCAAGCAGGACGGCGCCGATCAGCACACCGGGAATAGACCCAATGCCCGCAAGCACCGTGATAATGAATGCCTTGACCGTAAGCACGCTTCCGTACGCGGGACTAATTACCCCGTAGCTGAACAGCGCCACTCCGGCAAAGGCGGCAAGTATGCCCGCCACGATGAACGACACCAGTTCCGTATACCCGGGATTGATGCCCATGAGTGTGGCCGCACTTCGATTGCTTGAAACGGCGCGAACGGCACGCCCGTACCAGCTGCGCGAGAGCCACCACCATAGTCCGGCGATCATGATCAAGCTGACGACAAAGAACAGGACTTCACCGCGCATCGCGAACAATGGGCCCACGACGAATGCATCTTGCAGCCAGGTGGATCCGGTGGAACGCACATCGGCCTTCCAGATCAGCAGAATGCCATTCGTCAGAATTACGCCAATACCGTAGGTGAGGATCAGCGAATTGATCTCCCTGTCCTGCTTGATGCGGCCGACGAGCATATAGACCATCATGGATGCGAGCGCCACCACAACCAGCGCGACGGGTATCGCAAACACCGGATTCCATCCCAGTCCCGACTCCACGGTGTAAGCGACGTAGGCGGCCAATAGCACGAGTTCACCGTGTGCAAGGTTGATCACCTTCATCGAACCGAACACCAGCGCCAGGCCAAGCGC
>CAZONP010000008.1:11525-21781 GCA_964581155.1 uncultured Candidimonas sp.
TTACCAGGGCACGCCGGGGAAATTGATATTGCCGGTTGCCGATTCCTTAGGCCAGACAATCACGACCTTGCCGCTTTGATGTTGCCCCATGCGGTGGCTGAAATTCGGGTTGTCGCCGTTGCTGCCGAATTGAACCTTCCCTATCAGGGTTTCGCGGTCAGTGTTGCGCATCTCTTCAGCTATGCCGCCGTTCTTGAGCGTGCCTTTGTCTGCGGCACGTGCAATCGCCTCGAACAGCAACATCGACTGAACATAGCCAAACTGGCCCAGATAGTCGGGGTCTTTCTTGTACAGTGCGCGATAGGCATCGTTGAATGCTTGGCCGTCAGCTGTCTTGAACTCCGCCGGGAAAGGCAAAGCGGCAGTGCCGTAAACATTGGGCATCAGGTCCGGAAAATCGGCCGCCATTTTTGGCGTGGCCAGCGACCAGACTCCGACCATCGCCTTGACCGCCGGCTTGAGCACCCGCGCAGCGCGCAAAATACCGACATAGTCGTTTTCATAGCCGACCATTGCTATGACTTCGGACTTGTCACGCAGTTTGATCTTGTTGACGATGGGCTTGAAATCGGTCAGCGCGGGATCGAACGCGTGGGTGACGACTTTTACGCCGTTGGCGGCCAAGGTCTTTTCCACGTCACGGGCAAGCCCGGTGGTCGCCTCTTTTGTCGAATAGACAATGGATACCGACCGCGCATTCAAATCGGTTACCAGTCCGACCATGGCTTTCTGATAGCCGGCGGTATTATTGATGCGAAAGAAATTCGTATTGCCGCTATTGACCAGGCTGTCGTCGACACCGCCCGAGGTTACATAGACCAGGCCCAGCTTGCTGGCCGCAGTAGATGCAGGCGCGATATTGTTCGAACCGTACCCGCCAGTAATCGCGAGCGCGCCTTCGCTGGCCAGCTTTTCCACTGCGGCAATCGCCTTGGCCGGCGCCGACTCATCGTCCACAGTAATAATTTTGATCGTGTGCTTGCCGTTGGTTTTATTGAAGACCTCGGCGGCCACCATGATCCCTTCCTGCATGCCGGATCCGACGCGAGCCAGGGTGCCGGTCAACGGTAATTGAACACCGACTGTCAGGTCCTCCGCCTGCGCTGGCAACAGTCCCAATGTGCACGCGGTCAAAGCCGCAAGTCCTACGCGTTTAAATATCCTCGTCATATCTCCACCTCCTCGTCATTACGTCGTTCTAGTTATGTTCCGAAAGGCACTATGCGCTAGTTGCCCAAAAACGACAATACCCTTAAAATAGCTAGGTCTGTTCATTACAATTCAACAAAAACCCATGAACTTGAATTTGGTCGGTATGTTTGTCGAAATTGTCGACTCGGGCAGCCTAAGCGCCGCCGCCCGTAAATTGGGAAAGACGCGTTCCAATATCAGCCATCAGCTCAAGCTTTTCGAGCGCGAAACCGGCGCCCAGTTGCTGCGTCGTTCCACACGCAGCCTCGAGCTGACCCAGGCCGGACAAATCATGTACGACCATGGCCAGCGCATGCTGGAAGATTTAAGTACCACCCGCGCCTCGATCGAAAGCCTGGGGCAAACTCTGTGCGGCCATGTGCGGATCAGCGTGCCCACCGGATTCGGCAGGATGTACGTCAGCGCCATGCTGCTTGAATTTGCGCGCACGCATCCCGGCATCACGCTCAGCGTGACCTTCAACAACCGAATCCAGGACCTGATCGCGGCGCAAGTTGATGTCGCCTTGAAAATTACACTGACGCCGCCGCTGGACTCTGTGGCACGCACCCTATGCCCGATTCACTGGAAGCTATACGCGTCGGCGGACTATCTGCGCTCGCACGATCCAATCACATGTCCGGCGGACCTGGAACATCACGCGTTGGTTGCGTCGCCCTACCCTGGCCATCTCGTCACTTTGAAGCTGGCGCATCAACTTCGCCCTGGTGATATCGAAAGCGTGACGTTGCGCAGAACCCTGCAGTCGGATGACTTCCCGCTATTGGCAGAGGCGGTTTGCCAGGGTATGGGGGTGGGACTGTTGCCGGCCTATGTGTCGTTCGCTCCCGCCTATCGCGCACTGCAACCGCTACTGCTCGACCACCGCGTAGATAATCTTGGCGGTCATCTGTACGTGCTTACCTTGCCGAATCGTTATCCGTCCCCCTCTACGCGCAGTTTGATCGACTATCTGCACGACTCCATCACCGTGCTGGCCCAGAACTGGAGCTAAGCACTAAGCACGACAGCTGATCGCCGCATATCTCCCTTGGGGCGTGCAAGACCATCACCGTCAAATTTAACTTGTCGATCTGTCAATGCCATAGGCGATTGTCAACAAATCTTATACGTCAGACAATTCCCCTCCATTGGAGCCAGTCGGCTCGATCCTATGGAGGCACGATGGACCCTACCACGCACCCCGAAGTCGTCGCCTGCCAACGGCACGGCGAGATTCTTCTCGCAACCATCGACAACCCACCAGTCAATGCACTGAGTGTCGACGTACGGCGCGGGATTCTTGCCGCAATCGAAATGGCCGACGCGGAACCTGGGATTAAGGCAGTGCTGCTGGTCGGCGCAGGACGCAACTTCATCGCGGGCGCCGATATCCGCGAGTTCGGCAAACCACCGCAGCGGCCAACCCTTACCGACGTATGCAGCCGGATCGAGGCCTGCGACAAGATCGTGGTGGCTGCAATGCAGGGAGCGGCACTGGGCGGTGGGCTGGAAGTCGCGCTCGCGGCGCACTATCGCCTGGCATTCGCGCAGGCCAAGCTGGGCTTGCCCGAAGTGCGGCTCGGATTGATGCCGGGCGCCGGCGGCACGCAGCGCACGCCGCGCTTGATTGGGGCCGCTACCGCACTGGAGCTGATTCTTAGCGGGCGCCACATGGGCGCAGCCGAAGCGCTGGCAGCGGGTCTGGTGGATAGGCTCGCCGACGGCACGAATGTAATTGAATCGGGCTTGGCCTACACGCAGGAATTGTTGGCCGTGCAGGCCGCGCCGCGCCGTACACGCAATGCCCCGGCCCTCGCCGACCAGGAAGTCGCCCGTGACGCTATCGCCGCAGCGCGCGCCCAGGTTGCAGAAAAATCGTCCGGCCTGTTTTCACCCATGAAGATCGTCGAGGCCGTCGAGGCTGCATTCATGCTGCCTTTCGATGCCGGCATACAGCTGGAACGCAAGTTGTTCCTGCAGTGCATGGACAGTCCGCAGCGAGCCGGCCTGATCCACGCCTTTTTCGCCGAACGCGAGGTGCTCAAGGCGCCCGAAACCCGCAATGTACAGCCGCGCCGCATCGAGCACGTCGGTGTGGTGGGCGGCGGCACGATGGGTGCGGGCATCGCGGTGGCGGTACTGAACGCGGATTTGCCGGTCACGATGATCGAGCGCGATGACGCGGCGCTCGCGCGGGGCCGCGCCCACATCGAAAAGGTATATGACGGCCTGGTTGCAAAAAAGCGCTTGAGCGCGCAAGCCAAGGCCGCCATCATGGCCCGATTTACCGCCAGCACTTCGTACGAGGCCCTGGCGCAGGCAGACCTGGTGATCGAAGCGGTGTTCGAGGACCTTGCCGTCAAGCAGCAGGTCTTCACGCAGCTCGACCGCGTATGCAAGAGCGGTGCCGTGCTGGCCACCAACACGTCATATCTCGACATCGATGTGATCGCTGCCGGCACATCGCGGCCGGGCGACGTGCTGGGCCTGCATTTCTTCTCGCCGGCCAACGTCATGAAGCTGCTGGAAATTGTGGTGCCAGCCAAAGTATCGGCCGACGTTGTGGCAACGGCGTTTGAATTTGCGAAGAAGCTGCGCAAGGTGCCGGTGCGGGCCGGTGTGTGCGACGGGTTCATCGGCAACCGCATCCTGGCGGTCTACCGCCAGGCCGCCGACCACCTGATGGAGGACGGCGCATCGCCCTATCAAATTGACAGCGCGGTACGCGAATTCGGCTATCCGATCGGGCCGTTTCAGATGTCCGACCTGGCGGGCGGCGACATTGGCTGGGCGACACGCAAGCGCCGCGCCGCCGCGCGCGATCCAAACGCGCGCTATGTCCAGATCGCTGATCGCCTATGTGAGCGTGGCTGGTTTGGCCACAAGACCGGACGTGGCTATTATCTTTACAGGGATGGCGCGCGCAGCGGCACGCCCGACCCCGAGGTCGAGGCGATCATCCGCGCCGAGCGCGATCGCGCCGGTGTCACGCCACGGGCCTTCACAGACGAGGAGATCATGCGGCGCTACCTGGCCGCAATGATTAACGAAGGCGCCAACGTGGTCCACCAGCGCATTGCGCTGCGCCCGTTGGACGTGGATGTGACCTTGCTGTGCGGCTACGGCTTCCCGAGGCACCGCGGCGGGCCTATGAAGTATGCGGACCAATTGGGACTGGACCGGGTATTGGCCGACATTCTGAAATTCGCGCGGGAAGACCCGCTGTTTTGGCAACCTTCGCCCTTGCTGCTCGACCTGGTCAAGCGCGGCGCGGACTTCGACAGCCTGAACAAAAGCAAATAAGGACAGACCATGCGTGAAGCCGTCATCGTTTCAACTGCGCGCACGCCTCTTACCAAGGCGCACCGCGGTGAATTCAACATCACACCAGGTGCCACGCTGGCCGCTTTCGCGGTGCGTGCCGCCGTCGAGCGCGCCGGCATCGATCCGGCCTTGATCGAGGACGCGATCCTGGGTTGCGGCTACCCGGAAGGCACCACAGGCCGCAATGTGGCACGCCAGGCCGTCATCCGCGCCGGCTTGCCAATCACCATCGGCGGCACCACCGTGAACCGTTTTTGTGCCTCAGGGCTGCAAGCAATCGCATTCGCGGCCGGACGCATCATCGTCGATGGCGCGCCTGCCATGATCGCCGGTGGTGTCGAGAGCATCTCGCACATCCGCAGCCGCGAGGATGGCGACAGCGGCCTGGACCCATGGATCGTCGCACATAAGCGCGAGCTATACCTGTCGATGATAGAAACCGCCGACATCGTAGCTGCAAGGTACGGCATCAGCCGCGAGGCGCAAGACCACTTTTCCGCCGAGAGCCAGCGCAAGACGGAAGCGGCGCAACTGGCGGGCCGTTTCCACGACGAGATCGTTGCCTGCACCACCATCATGGACGTCATCGACAAGGAAACTGGCACCCATTCCAAGCGCGAAGTCACGGTCGATGGCGACACCTGCAACCGCCGGGGTACCACCTATGAGGCACTGGCCCGACTGACGCCGGTGCGCGCCCCCGACCAGTTCGTCACGGCCGGCAACTCGTCCCAGCTTTCGGACGGTGCATCGGCCTGCGTGCTAATGGAAGCCAAGCAAGCGGCGCGCGCCAACCTGACACCGCTAGGCGTCTTCCGCGGCTTGGCGGTGGCCGGATGCGAGCCCGACGAAATGGGCATCGGCCCCGTCTTCGCGGTACCCAAGCTGCTTGCCCGCCATGGCCTGACCATCGACGACATCGGCCTCTGGGAGCTCAACGAGGCATTCGCCTCGCAGGCGATCCACTGCCAACAACGGCTTGGCATACCCGCCGAACGGCTTAACGTCAATGGCGGCGCCATCTCCATAGGCCACCCCTTTGGGATGACGGGAGCGCGCCTTGCCGGCCACGTATTGATTGAAGCCAAGCGGCGCGGCGAAAAATTCGCGGTCGTCACCATGTGCATTGCCGGCGGCATGGGCGCGGCCGGCCTGTTCGAGATTTATTAAGGAAAACTTGCAATGGATTTGAATTTCACAGCCGAGGAAGAGCTTTTCCGACGTGACGTACGCGCCTTCCTGGCCGACAAACTGCCCGCCCGTTTATCCGACAAGGTTGCCAAGGGCAAACACCTGTCCAAATCCGACATGGAGGAATGGCATGCCATTCTTAACGCGCGCGGCTGGCTGGCCAATCACTGGCCGGTGGAGCACGGTGGCCCGGGTTGGAGCGCGGTCGAAAAGTTCATCTTCGAGCACGAATGCTGCCTGGCCAATGCGCCACGCATCGTGCCCTTCGGCGTCAACATGCTGGGACCCGTGCTGATCAAATACGGCAACGAGGCTCAGAAGCGCCACTGGCTACCCCGGATACTGGACGGAAGCGATTGGTGGTGCCAAGGTTACTCCGAGCCGGGTGCGGGTTCCGACCTGGCTGCGGTCAAGACCACGGCCGTGCTTGACGGCGACCATTACATTGTCGACGGCCAGAAGACCTGGACCACGCTCGGTCAGCACGCCAACATGATCTTCTGCCTGGTGCGCACCGACCGTGAAGCCAAGAAACAGGCCGGCATCAGTTTTCTGCTGATCGACATGGCGACTCCAGGCATCGAAGTGCGCCCCATCGTGACTCTGGACGGTGAGCACGAGGTCAACGAGGTGTTCTTCACCGCCGTACGCGTGCCGGTGGAAAATCTGGTCGGCGAGGAGAACCGGGGCTGGACCTGCGCCAAGTATCTACTCACCTACGAGCGCACCAACATCGCAGGCGTCGGTTTTTCGGTCGCGGCGCTGGAGCATCTCAAGCGCATTGCCGGGCAGCAGACCCGCAATGGCCGCCCACTGGATCAGGACCCGATGTTTGCGGCCCGCTTGGCGCGCGTCGAAATCGATCTGGAGAACATGAAGACAACCAACTTGCGGATGATCGCGGCGGTGGCCGGCGGCGGCGTGCCAGGCGCGGAAAGTTCAATGCTGAAAATCCGCGGCACTGAAATCCGCCAGGAGATATCTTCGCTCTTGCGCCGCGCAATGGGCCCTTATGCGCGCCCGTTCATCGCCGAAGCGCTCGACGGGAGCTACGACGGGATACCGATCGGGCCGGAGGCGGCGACCGGGGCCGCCGCTCACTACTTCAATAACCGCAAGCTGTCGATTTTCGGCGGCTCCAACGAAATCCAAAAGAACATCATCTCCAAGATGATTCTGGGACTGTAAGGTCACACAGATGAACTTCGAACACACGCAAGAACGGCTCATGCTGGACGACAGCCTGAACCGCTTTATCACCGAACAATACGACTTCACTACGCGCGATCACATCGCCAAGTCGGCGCAGGGGTTCAGTACGGACATGTGGCGCCGGTTCGCGGAACTGGGCGTCATCGGCGCCTTGTTTCGCGAAGCCGACGGCGGTTTTGGCGGCGCAGGCTTCGACATTGCGGTAGTTTTCGAGGCGCTCGGGCGCGGTCTTGTGGTTGAGCCCTTGCTCGGCAGCGCGATCCTGGCGGGCGAAGCGATCGCCGCGGCCGGCAGCGAGGTGCAAAAAACGCTGCTCGCGGACATCATAAGCGGCAGCAAGATCCTATCGTTCGCACATGACGAGCCGGATTCTCACTACGAGCTGGCGCGGGTGCGGACGCGCGCAGTATTCAGCGACGGGGAATGGGTGCTCAACGGCGCCAAAGCCGTCGTGCAGCAAGGTGAGCATGCCGGCCTGTTTGTGGTATCGGCGCGCACCGCCGGCGCGATAGACGACGAGGCCGGCATCTCGCTATTTCTGGTTCCTGCGGACACGCCCGGATTAGAGGTGCGCGGCTGCCCCACCATCGACGGCGGTCGGGTGGCGGAAATCTTAATGAACGGCGTACATCTGCGTGCCGACGCGCTGCTGGGGGCCGAAAACCAAGGCTATGTCACGCTCGAACTAGCGACTGGCCGTGGCGTACTGGCATTATGCGCGGAGGCATTGGGCGCCATGGAGGTCGTCAAGACGGCCACGCTAGACTACTTGCGTACGCGCAAGCAGTTCGGCGCCTTGATTGGTAGTTTTCAGGCACTGCAACACCGCATGGCCGACCTGCTTCTCGAGATCGAGCAGTGCAGATCGGCCGTGATCAACGCCGCAGCGGCGCTGGATGCGGAACGCATCACACGCGAACGCGCACTTGCCGCAGCCAAAGCCACCATCGGCCGAGTCGGGGCGCTGGTGGCTGAAGAGAGCATCCAGCTACACGGCGGCATAGGCATGACGTGGGAACTGCCGTTAGCCCACTACGCCAAACGCCTCGTGATGATCGACCACCAGCTGGGCGACGAAGACCACCACCTGCAGCGCTTCATCGCGCTGGGCCGGCAAGTGGCGGCATGACCGGGGTGGGCGAGGATTTCTTGAATTTCTGGAGTTGCAATGTCCAACATAGACGCTGAGCTGCCGCTAGCCGGTGTGCGCGTGCTTGATCTATCCCGTGTGCTGGCCGGTCCCTGGTGCGCCATGGTGTTGGGCGATCTGGGCGCCGAAGTAATCAAGGTCGAGCATCCGAAGCGCGGCGATGACACACGTGACTGGGGGCTGCGCATCGGCGCAACCGAAACGCCTTACTTCAATAGCGTCAACCGCAATAAACGCTCGATCTGCCTTGACCTGCAAACCGGAGCGGGGCAGCAATACGCGCGCGAGCTGGCGCTGAAAAGCGACGTCGTACTGCAGAACTTCAAGTTCGGCGGGATAGAAAAGATGGGCCTGGGTTTCGAGCAGCTCAGCGCACAGCACCCGGGGCTGGTCTATTGCTCGATAACCGGTTACGACCGCAGTGGCCCGGAAGCGGCCCGGCCCGGCTATGACGTGGTCATCCAGGGCGAGTCCGGTTTGATGGCCTTGAATGGCGAAGCCAACCGGCCTCCACTGAAGTTTGGCCTGGCTGTCGTCGACATGATGACCGGGATGTACGCCGCGCAAGCGGTGCTGGCTGCGCTATACCAGCGCGAAAGAACCGGCAAAGGCCGCGACATTGGGCTGGCGTTGTTCGACTGCGGCCTGATGATAACCGCCTATTATGGCTTGGAAGCCCTGCTGATCGGTGAGGATCCGCCCCGCTACGGCAACGCGCATCCGTCCATCATGCCCTACGGAGTCTACGACGCGCTGGATGGACCGTTGGTGGTCGCGTGCGGCAACAACAGTCAGTTCGCCCGCTTCTGCGTCGATGTGATCGAGCGTCCGGAACTGGCCGTCGATGAACGTTTCGAATCCAACCTCAAGCGCTCCGCCAACCGCGATATCCTCGCGCCTATTCTGGCCTACGAACTGGGTCGTCGCACGCGCAAGGATTTACTCGAATCGCTGGGCGGCGCCGGTATTCCCTGCGGCGAAGTGGCCGGCCTGCACGAAGCGCTGACCTCGACGCGAGCAGCCGAAGCCGGGCTGGTCAGCACGCAAGCGCATCCGGTGGCAGGCGACGTCAAGGTAATGGCGCCGCCCTATCGATTTGACGGCGAACGACTGCCGGTGCGAAAAGCGCCGCCTACCCTCGGCGAAGGAACGCAGGAAGTGCTGCAATCGCTATTGGGCCTGTCCGATGCCAAGCTGGCCGAACTGAAGGAAAAGGGCGTTATTTGAGGACGCGTGCGGTGCGCCGCACGCGTCCAAACTGCTCAAGCCGCCTGCGCAGCCGTCGCGCTACGCTGGCTGCGTGCCAGAAAGTCACGGTTCATGCGGCTGGTGGGTTTCAAGGCGCAGCGCTCGTTGGCCAGCGCCCTGGCAATATCAAGATCGCCACCACTCAAAGCCGCCTCCAGCAACGTCAGGTCGATGATGTCGCGCTGGGCATGGCTGCCGCCGAATCCGTTCACGATTTCCCGGGCGCCCAACAGGTGTGACACAGCAGCGGCATGGTCCTGGCGCCAAAAGGCGGTGAAGCCTTCGGCTAAGGGCAAACCGTAACGTCGCGCCCATTCATCCGCCTCTTGGGTGCCCGTGCTTGCCTGGCGCAGCGACTGCAGAATCTGCTCCACCCTATTGGTCCGCCCGGCGCCAAGATTGGCCATGACCGCGTGCCAGTCGTTGAATGGGTAGGAATGGCCGTCCGTGTGCGGCTCCCAACGATCTGCCACGGGCGCCCAGCGATCCCCGACATCGATCCCGGCAAGGGTAAGCCGCCACAGCATGGCGGCGGCATCGACCAGGTCCAGTGCGACCGGGCTTTCGCTTCCGCCAATATGATCGTCGTAAAGCTTGAGCGCGTCCTGCCTCTGCTCCACTTCAAGAAGATAAACGGCGTAATGCCACCAATTGTGCCGCTGGAAGAAGTTGTCGTCTCCGGACCAATTGGCCTCGTTCGCCCTCATCCAGTTTATGCCCTCGTGGGCACGGCCCTGCATTTCCAGCACGTGGGCAACGGCATGATGCGCCCAGCAGTCCAAAGGCTGCAGCTCCACGGCGTGGCGACCCGCATCTTCGGCGCGGGCGTAATCGCCGGCCTCCTCCAGTCCAAACGCGTGCATGCCCAGCACGATGGAGTATCCGGGAGTGTCGGGCGACCAGTGCGGCAACACACGTGCCGGACGGTCGCGCAGAC
>CAZONP010000008.1:21881-23072 GCA_964581155.1 uncultured Candidimonas sp.
GGCGACCGGGTCGCCACGGTAAATATTGAATGCCGCAACAGCGTTGTCGAAGTAATTGGCGGCCTCTCTCGTCGCACCCGAAAGAGCATTTCCTTGCTGATCACTAATCATGGATTAAGAGTCCTTTTCAAAGCATGGGTAGGAGTTTGATCTGATGTGGAACACGATGCTTTTGCGAGCCGGAATTCGGTCGTATTTCTTACTAGGCAACCGTGCAAAGTGAGTGTAAAACTACGAATTAGGGCGTCCAATGCGCAAAGCGCCGGAATTCTTGCCCGAGCCGCCGTCAATATCGGAGTGTTTCCGCATGAACACGATTTCCGCTATTTTGCAGGGCATGCGCCTGACGGGCGGTGTCTTCCTTGAGGCGGAATTCACCGCGCCTTGGGCGATCCGGTCGCATGTGGCGCCCGCAGACTGCAGCCCGTACATGAAGATGCCCAGGCAAATCATTGCCTATCACCTGATCACGGCTGGGCGCTGTGTCATAACGCTCGACGGTGGCGCCACGGCGCAGCTGATGTATGGCGACATCGTCATTCTGCCGCGCAACACGCCTCATATCCTCGCGAGCGCCTCGACCGTTGCGCCGGTTTCCGCCGACGATTTAATCCAGCCGAATGTCGAGGGCGGCCTGGCACGTATCGATTACGGTGGCGGCGGGGACGGCACGCAAATACTCTGCGGCTTCCTGGGAAGCGCCACCGAGAACACCTCACTGACCGCCATGCTGCCCGAGATACTGAAGCTGGGCACGGGCGACTGGGCTACTGCCCAATGGATAGAAAGCACCTTCCGGTTCGCCATAGAGGAATCCAGGAACCGGCAAGCCGATTCCCGTGAAGCGCTGGCCAGACTTGCGGACCTTTTGTTCTTTGAAGCGGTGCGCCGCTACTTCGCCTTGCACCCGCAATCAAGCAAAGCCGCCGTGGCCGGAATGCGCGACATGCTGATCGGCCGGGCGCTGGCTCTTGTGAATGATCGGATGCACGAGCACTGGACAACGGAATCACTGGCGCGCGAAATCGGACTGTCGCGCTCGTCGTTTGCCGAAAGATTCACCCGGGCACTGGGCGAACCGCCCATGCGCTACCTGGCGCATCGCCGACTGGAACAGGCGTCGATGCGGTTACTGGAGTCGTCCATAGCCGTTGCCCGCATTGCCTACGAGTCGGGCTACGAGTCCGAGTC
>CAZONP010000008.1:23172-26803 GCA_964581155.1 uncultured Candidimonas sp.
CAGCCATTGCGCTTGCGCCAGCATGTCGAAACCATAGCCGGCGCCAAACACCACCATACTGTCCGCAAGGGCGGGAAAGGCAAGGAAATTCACCTCGTTTTCAGTAATGAAGACGCGTGATGCCACCGGGTCAAGACTGGCAAAGGCTGTCTGCGTAATGGTGATGTCCTGGTCCGCGTCGCCCGCAAACACGGCGTGGCGCGCGTCAAGCAGCCGGAACCTGACACGCAGCGGCTTTTCGCGGAAACCGTAACGGGGTAGAAAATTGCTTGAACCACTCCACGAGCGATCTATGGCGTGCTCGGGCAAGGTGTAATCGAATAACTCCGAAAGCACGGCGCGATGGCTTTCGATGAATTTGCTATGCAAGCCAGGTGCATCGACTTGGCGCAGATAAATGCCAGGGCGCGGATGGTCGTGCAGCCAGGCGGCAATATCCAGCAGCGCGGACCAATGGTCGGCAAGCGCCAACCCTCGCAAAGGGTACTTGACCAGCCAAGACAACAGGGACGGCATCCGGGAACGGGTTTCATCCACAATAGCAGCAAACCGCTGTACGTCACGCGCCTTCCCTATGAGAGAAAACGCATCGTCCACCGTATCGACCCAGGCTTCATCGGGCAATGCATTGCTGCCAATTACACGATGCCGCACTGTGCGCCACGTAAGCCGGTAACCTTTTCCGGCGCCGGCCTTTTCTTGCGATTGAAGGTCGCGCACCCATTCACGCACCGCCTCGAACCGTTCCGACAGTTCAGTGGAGCTTGGCCTTTTAAGCGTCAAGCGTAAGGGGAATAACTGAGTGGGTTCCACCAGTTCGCGCAACAGGTCGCCCGAGTTCCAGCGCTTCAGTACTTGGGAGCGAAGATCCGCCGGCATGCCCCAGTTCAAGACGCCTCCGGATCAACGGCGCCGTAAGCCAGCTTTTCCTTATGATATTCCTCGATGCTGAGGTTGCGCAGGCAAGAGGCGCGGCCGTCAATGTTGTCGACAAACCCGACGCTGGATACGAACGGTTCAATAATATGAATCTTCTGCAACGGCGTCACGATAAGCAATTGCAAATTCAGCTGCCGGAACAGGTTCAGCCCGTACTGCGCCGATTCGTCCGACCCTCGGCCGAACGCTTCGTCTATTACGACAAACCGGAAAGAACGCGACCGCACAGCGCCCCATTCCAGACCAAATTGATAGGCCAGACTGGCAGCCAGAATGGTGTAGGCAAGCTTTTCTTTCTGGCCACCCGATTTCCCGCCCGAATCGGAATAGTGCTCGTGTTCGGTGTCGTCCTCGCGCCAGCGTTCGCTGGCGGCAAAAACAAACCAGTTGCGCACGTCGGTTACCTTGCCCGCCCACCGCCGGTCGTGTTCCGCCGTGCCTTCGCGACCTTGAAAGCGCTCGATTATGTGCTTGACCTGCAGGAACTTGGCCTCAGAGTACTGGGCATCGTCGGAGCCGGTAAGCGCGCCTTCAGTACAGGCCCGCAAGTCGGTCTGAAAGTCCCGAATTTCCGTATCGGCGGCAAGTTGCGCTTCCAGCACAATATAGCGACCGGGGTTGTAGTCGATCTGTGTCAACGATTCGTTGATGTGGGCAATGCGTTCCCGTATGGTTTCGCGTTCGCGGTTCAGCTGGGACTGAAAATTTGCCACCTCGCGTATTGTGTTCTCATTCAGCAGCTCTTTAAACCGCGCCTCGAAACGCGGCAAGTCGTCCGCATGAAGCTGGTCCAGCATGGCGCGATATTCGTGGCTGGCATCAAGGCTGATGTCGACCTCTTGTGTCTCCAGCTTATAGGCCTCCGTATATTCGGTCATGGCCCGGATAATTCCGGCGGCCACACGAGCCAGGCGCTTGTCGTCGGCGTCTATGCGTTCCTGCAGCCATCGGCGCATTTCCTGCTCGCGCGGGTCGCAGGATTCGACACTGAACGGCAATTCCAGTTGCGCTTCGGCCAGCATCGCGCCAATACGCTCGAAATGAGCCGCCCGGACGGAAAATTCGGCGGCGTCGCACACCGATTTGACTTGATCGAGCAATGCCCGCGCATCGGCCTGCTTCTGCTGCGTTCTTGACTGTGCATCCTTGCGCTTGTCCAGCTGCGCATCCGTCCCGGCCAACGCAACAAGCAGCTGCGCCAGGCGGTCACTGAGCGTGGCCAGCACGTCGGAGGCGGCTTCCAGCTCCCTTTTCTCGGATTGCAAGCGGGTGATGTCCAGCGCAAGCGGTTGCCAGTCGAGCTCCCGGAATTCGCGATACTCGTCCAATTTGCCCAGGATTCCCACCTGTTCCTTCAGCGCGGCTTGTTCCTTTTGCAGCAAAGCGATCGTGCCGCCCAAATTGGAAATCTGCGCCTGTAAGGAGCGCGCCTGATTTTCCAGCGCGGCAATCTTGGCTTCATTGCTCCAGCCCAGCACATAACGGCTACGGTCATCGATGCGATGGCGATCATCTTTTTCGTGCCGTTCACCCGGTGCCTTTATTTGTCCGCTATGCGTAATGGCCTTGTTTTCGCGACGAAACTGTTCCTGGTTTTCGCAGCACGCCACATCGAAACGGTGAGCAACTTCAGATTCCAGCCAGCGATAAAAAGTTGAATCGGGTTTGATTTCGAGCTTACGTGCCAATGAATCGGGGTGCAGGACAGGCTGCTCGCCCCGTGCCGACGTTCGAGGCGCGCGCACACGGAAATAGACCAGACGCCCCTTCAACCGGGTACGATCCACCCATTCCGCCACGCGCGCATAATGCGCGTCCGGCACCAGCAAGGACAGGCCGAAACTGCGCAGCAAGCGCTCGGCGGCGCCTTCCCAATCTT
This sequence comes from uncultured Candidimonas sp., assembly GCA_964581155.1. Classification (GTDB taxonomy): domain Bacteria; phylum Pseudomonadota; class Gammaproteobacteria; order Burkholderiales; family Burkholderiaceae_B; genus Pollutimonas. The sequence continues at coordinate 25,991 of CAZONP010000008.1, forward strand.
TCTCGTCGTCGCGCACCTGTATCAGCTCGCCCGCGAACGGCATATCGGTTTCCGGCACGTTCAACGCGGAACTTAGCGCCGCGCGCATGGTGATCTGTTGCGTGTCGATGTTGCTGCGCCGCGATTTCAGGCTGTCGATATCGTGGATCAGCGCGTCATGTTCACGCCGCATCTGCGCAAAGTCGGCACCCGCTTCGTTTAGCTCGTTTTGCACCGTCGCCTCGCGTGCAGCAGCCGTTTCCCACATGCCCTGGCGCAGGCGGGCCTGGGTCAGGAAATCGTCTGCGGTGCGCAAAGCAGGCAAACCCAGCATATGACTTAATTTCTGATACTGCTCCCGTTTTGCCAGCCGGCGCGTCCGCTCCGCTTCTTTCTGTGTCAATTCGATTTCAAGGCGCTCGATCCGGTCGCCGCCATTTTCGCCTATGGCACGCCGTAAATCGCGTTCTTGCGCGCGCTGCCCATCACGCTTTTCAGCAAGCTGCGCGATCTGGCCGGCTAAGCGCTCCGACTCCTGCTCCAACGTTTCCAGCTGGGATTCCAGCAGTTTTCCTTTAAGCCCGGAAAAATATGAACCCAGCGCATCGCGGCAGGCCCGCGCCTGCACAATGCCGTCGTGCAATGCCGAATGCCGTTCGCAATCCGCCACGAGAGGCGTCAACAACTCAACCTGGCGTTTAGCCTTCAAGACCGCCACGTGAGCCCGGTGCAAGTCATCAAAGTGCGCAATCAGGGCTTGGATGCGCGGCATGACGTCGAATGGCTCGAGCATGTGGCTGCGTACGAAGTCAGTCAGGTTACCCACCGACTTCA
>CAZONP010000009.1:0-11525 GCA_964581155.1 uncultured Candidimonas sp.
GAGGAGGAAGCATGTCTTCACAACCCCGCATTCAGGCATTTTTCGACGACGCCACCAACACCATTTCCTATTTGGTGTCTGATCCGGCCACAGGCAAGGCAGCTGTCATCGACCCGGTACTGGACTACGATCACCCCAGCGGCAAGGCTTCGACCACGTCGGCCGACCGCATACTCGACGCCGCACGGCAGTCCGGCCTTACGATCGAATGGATTCTTGAAACACACGCCCACGCCGATCATCTAAGTGCGGCATCCCATTTTAAGGAATGCACCGGCGCCCCGGTCGCCATCGGCGAGCACATTCGCGATGTGCAAGCCATCTTCCGCCCCGTGTTCAACCTGGATGACGTATCGGTCGACGGCAGTGAATTCGATCAGCTGCTGCGCGACGGCGAGACATTCTTGATTGGGGGATTGACCGTGGAAGTGCTGCACACACCTGGCCACACACCGGCCTGCGTGTCTTATCGGATCGGCGACGCTGTATTCGTGGGCGACACGCTGTTCATGCCCGACTACGGCACGGCACGCGCTGACTTCCCCGGAGGCGACGCACAGACCTTGTACCGTTCCATCCGCCGCCTGCTTGCGCTGCCGCCGCAGACGCGGCTTTTCCTGTGCCACGACTATAAGGCGCCGGGGCGTGACGACTACGCGTGGGAAACGACAGTGGCCGAGGAACGCACGCAAAATGTGCAAGTGCACGACGGCGTGTCGGAAGCTGAATTCGTCGCCATGCGCCAGGAGCGCGACGCCACGCTGCCCGCCCCTGCGCTCCTATTGCCATCCATCCAGGTGAACATCCGGGCCGGCCAGCTGCCAAAGGCTGAATCCAATGGAACGCACTACCTGAAAATTCCAATCAAACTTTCCAGCAATCCCACTCAAAGGAACGCATGATGCAAACTACAGATTTCGTCGCCACGGTCTTCGATGGCAAGGGCAATCCCAACAAAGTCACCGTCACCTTCACCATGGCGCTGAACGCCGTGCTAAAGGGTCATTCCGCCACCATCATCCTTATGGTCGAAGCCGTGGAACTTGGCAAGCCGGGCGCATCGGCCGGCATGGACATAGGCGCACCGTTCGAACCGGTGGCCGATTTGTTGCAGAAATACCTGGACAACGGTGGCAACATCGCCATTTGCCGTTCATGCATGATTCACAACGGCATGACTGAAGAGCAAATGGACCCGCGCTTCGCGATCATTACGGCCCCCGACGTCGTGGATCTGATGATGGGCGCCAAGGGGTCGCTGCAGGTCAGCTAAGTTGTCCATGAAAATTGATCGATTGCAGGACGATGCCGATGCCATCAGTCACGGGCAGAGCGAGCTCCACAACGCGGCGACGACCTTATTGAAGCGGTCTATGGAAGCCACGCGTTTCGCGATGGCGTCGCAGCGTTCACTTCAGGGGGCAAGAAATAAAGCTAGAATGCAGCCGCGTAAATATTGTAGGCGTCTACTTCGAGCACCTCGCGCGGGTTGTTGCCCAACAAACGCGTTTGCTTCATTGCATCGTTGGCCATGACGCGCAGGTCTTCGTGTTTAACGCCCACTTCACGCAGGCGTGACTCGATGCCTACGGTATGCGATATGCCGGCCAGATAGTCGATAAGGCTTTCTGTCTTGGCCTCGTCGCTTCCGATGCAGCCGGGCAAGATCACATCGGCCAGCTCCGCATACAAAGGCGCCGCCGCCGGCGCATTGAAACGCATGACGTGCGGCAACACCAGGGCATTGGACAAGCCATGGGGCACGTGAAATATGCCCCCTATGGGATAGGCCAGCGCATGCACTGCAGCGACAGGCGAATTGGCGAATGCCTGGCCCGCGAGCATGGCGCCCACCAACATCGATTCGCGCCCGCCAAGGTCGCTTCCATTCTTGCAGACGGGCAACAGGTTGACGGACAGCAAACGCAAAGCCTGGATGGCCAGCATGTCGGACAAGGGGTTTTTAAGGTGCTTGCTGGTATAGGCTTCAATGGCGTGGACCATGGCGTCTATGCCGGTGGCCGCCGTGGCCGCCGGGGGTAGACCCAAGGTAAGCTCGGCATCGAGAATGGCCAGGTCGGCGTATAGCGTTGGCGACACCACGCCCATTTTCGTGGTTGCGCCTGTGGTCACGATGGACACTGGGGTGACCTCCGAACCCGTGCCGGCCGTCGTGGGAATCTGCACCAGAGGCAGGCGGCGGCCTTGCACATTGCCTATGCCATACATCTCGGCCAGGGGCTGGTCGGATCCCACCAGTATGGCCAGCAGCTTGGCGACGTCCATGGAAGAGCCGCCGCCCAGCCCGACCACCATTTGCGCATTGCCGGCGCGCGCGCTGTCAGCAGCGGCAAGGACTACGTTGTCAGGAGGATCGGCAATGACATTGTCTATGACCTGGACCTGGAAGCCGGCGCTTCCCAGGCTGGCCAGTGCCGGATTCAACAAGCCGCTCTTATGCAGAAAGCTATCGGTGACCAGGCACAAGCGGGTTTCGGAAAACTGCTCGCGCAGCAACGGCCCCAGACGCTTGGCGGCGCCCGCTTCAACGATGATGCCAGGCACGGTACGGAACTTGAAAGCGGACATTATTGCTCCACGGATGTAGCACTGGGATCGGCGGCCATCTCGCCGCGATCCATGCGGTATATTTGATCCAGCACACTGCCGGCGTGTTGCAGGTCGGCGCCCGATAGCAAGGCGCTAAAACCCTCTCTGCGCAATTCGCCCACCACCTCGGCAATACGCTTGGAAAGCGCCGGGGCGACGCCTTCGAAAGGCTCGTCCAGCAACACCAGCTTTTGCGCCGTCATCAATGCACGGCCAATGGCCACCAACTTCTGCTGACCGCCCGACAATTGCATGGCACGTCGTGGCGCGAACTCTTGCAATTCCGGAATAATGTCATAAACACGCTTAAGCCGCGCGTCAACGTCATTGGCGCCCAACGCCCACGCGGGGGCGCACAGATTTTCGTACACATTGAGGTCGGGAATCAAGCGCCGGTCTTCCGGCGCATACCCGATGCCCAGGCCCGTACGCTTGTGCGCGGGTAGGTTGACGAGATCCTCGCCATGAAAATGCATGGTGCCCGCGGTAGGCTTTAATAAACCCATGATGGTGCGCATCAAGGTGGTTTTTCCGGCGCCATTACGGCCTGTCAGCCCAACAATGGCGCCTTGAGCCACTGTGATGTCCACTTTGCGCAGTATGCTGGTGGGCCCGATGCTGACGTTTAGGTGGCGTATATCAAGCATGTGTATCCCCTTGCGCCTGCAGCGCCAACGGCTCTCCAATAATGTATTCCCGGACTTTTGCGTCGCGCAAAACCTCGTCGGGCGTGCCATTGGCGAGCACGGAACCATCGTAAAAGGCCAGCACCCTGTCGCTATACCGTCGCACGATATCCATGTCGTGCTCGACAAACAGCACCGTGACGCCGGCATCACGAACCACGGCCATCACGCGGTCCATGACGGCGAACTTTTCATCGCTGGCAACGCCGCTGGTGGGCTCGTCGAGCAGCAACACCTTGGGGTTAGCCACCATGGCCAGGGAGATATCCAGCAGCTTTCGCACCCCTTCGGGCAACGTGCCCGCAATGGAATCGGCAAAGTCAGACAAGCCGAATTGCTTGAGCATGTCGGCGGCTCGGCTTAACGGCTGGCGGGCCACATTAAGCGCAATCTCTACATTTTCCAGTGCGGTCAGCGACGTAAACAACTGGGGAATTTGAAATGATCGGGCAATGCCAAGCTGGGTGATATGACGCGGTTCGCGTCCCGTAATGTCCTGGCCGCTGAAGACGATCGTTCCCTGATCGGGCTTCAGGTATCCCGTCAACATATTCACAAAGGTGGTTTTACCAGCGCCGTTCGTTCCAATCAAACCCGATACGGTCTGTGGATGGATGTCTATGGTGATGTCGCGCGCGGCAAACACCGCGCCAAACTGCTTGCGCAGGCCACGGGCGGAAATGAGCGGGGTCGTATTCACAGCTCTCCCTCTGCAGCATGCGCCGTAGCACCAGCGCGCTGTCGTTGAATGTAGCGTCGTGCAATGCTGATCAGGCCGCCAGGCAAGAAGACGATCAGTGCCAACATGCTGACGCCCATGACGATCTGCCACATGTTGGGCGCATACTGATACGCCAGCGACCGTATCAGTTCCAGAACCAGGGCTCCAAGAAATGGCGCATAGGCGTTGCGTGTCCCGCCAAGAACCGCAATAAACACGAACTCGCCCGATGTGGTCCAAAACGCCATATCCGGGTCGACGTGACCGATGCTGAACGACGACAATCCACCGCCCAGCCCCGCCAGACCGGCGGCCAGCACATAGTTAAGGTGGATATTTCGCTGCGCCGACGTACCGAGATACTCCACGCGAATCTCATTATCTTTGATCGCCGGCCCAAGACGGCCTGGTCCCGACTTCAAGTAGCGCTGGAACGCCCAGACCACTAAACCGCATAGCACCGCCGTGGCAATGAACAAGCCCGTCCGCGATAGACGGTCATCAAACGCACCCCAAAACAGGCTGGCGGAAAGCACGTTAAAGCCATCGCTGCCGCCCAGCACGGGATTGCGGATCAACAATCCATAAAGAATCATGGACAGCGCCAGGCTGAGCATGGCGAAAAAGATATCGCGATAGCGGGCCAGCAAAAAACCCAATACCCACGCAATCACCACTGACACGACAACGGCGAATGCCAACAATGACAGGAGGTCGTTCCAGCGCAGGTAAGTCATGGTCATGCCGACGGTATAAGCGCCGACACAGTAGAACAGGCCTTGACCGAATGACGCCAGGCCCGAACGCAATAAGAGCACCACGCCCAGGGCAACCAGGCCTTTGGACAGCGCGACGGCAATCAAGAACTGCCACTGCGAAAAAACCAGGCCGGCTACGACCAGCAATCCCGTAATCAACGCGGCAGCCAGGCCGGATCCAGAATAAAGTGTCAGGCGGCTCATATTTTTCTAGGCTCCATGGCGGCGAACAGGCCCTTGGGACGTACCGCCAAGACAATGGCCATAACGGCATAGATGGAAAAAAGCTCCACTTCGGGGAAGTAGTGCACGGCAAACGATCGGACCAGACCGACGATCACAGCACCTAGCGCGGCTCCCGGCAACGAGCCCAGGCCACCGATAACAACAACCGCAAATGCCAGGACGATCACATCCACACCCATGCCCGGCGCAACCGATATGGTCGGTGCTGTCAATGCGCCGCCAAGTGCGGCCAGGATGGCGCCAACGATGAAAGTCAGCAGGAAATACCGCTGCACATTGATGCCCATGGCCAGGCTTATCTCGCGGTCGTGTATGACGGATCGCAGCAGGCGGCCATGGCGTGAATATTTAAGGAAGAGGGTCAACGCCACACCGGAAACCACGGCGGCAATGATGATCAGGAAGCTGTAGTTTGGATAAGAAAGCGGGCCGATGGTGGTGCTGCCCAGCAAGCCATAAGGCTCCGCCGCCACATACGGCTCGACACCCCAGAACAACTTTACGGCATCCTCGAGAATAAGAAAGATCGCATAGGTTATTAACAACAGCACGACGGGGTCTTCACGATAAAAGTGGCGCAGGACGCCGTACTCGATCAACACGCCTAGAAGCACGCCCGACACGACCGCTGCTATAAGCAGCAATACATAACTGAAGTACGGCGCATTGCCCGCAGCAAACCATTGACCCACCAGGGTCACGGCCGTATAGGCACCTATGGTGTACAAGCTGCCATGGGCCATATTTAGAATTTTCATCACCCCATAAATCAGGGTCAGTCCGACGGCCACCAGAAACAGCCAGGCGGCGTACATGACCCCATCAATCAGAGCGGCGGGCAACAAAGACATAGGATTTCCTGATACATATACAAAGGGGAGGCATATGTGCCGGCGCCATGGCCGGCACATACGGTACTTCCGATTAGTGCTTCAGGCCGCCCTTGATCCAGTCCGCCGAGCTCACGCCCTCGGGTGGATTGACCTGTTCTGGCGTATAGGTGCGCACGTCAACATACGTGATCTTTCCACCCTCGTTCTTGACCGTTCCAAAAGCCGACCCTTGAGTCGCCTGGTGGCCCTTGCCCAAATTCATGGCTACCGGGCCGGACGGCGAGTCAAATGCTAGGTTTTCGAAAGCAGCAATAATTTGATCGGTGTCGGGGGCCTTTCCACCATTGGCTGCTTGGGCCTTTTCATAGGCCGCTTTCACGCCCAGTATGCTCTGCGCCATTTTGTAGGAGGGGTAGCTGGGATCTGCGTTGAACTTTTCTCGGTATGTCGTGCGCAACCAGGCGTTCATCTCGGAATCTGGCGCAAACGCACCATGAGGACCACGCGCGCCGATCAGCGTGCCATCGGGTATCTGATTATTGGGACGATGCGTGGCGGTTTCGCCAGCCGTCAGTACCGTCAGAGATTGCTTCAACAGCCCGCGCGCCTGCGCCTGGACGATAAGACCTTCCAGATCACCACCCCAGAAACTGGAATGCAGAACGTCTGGACTGGCGGCCATAATGGACGAAATTTCGGCGTTGTATTGACCCGCGCCCAGCTTCGGCATTTGCGAGGTGGTGAGTTTCACATCCGCCTTGAGCTGCTTGAGCGTACCTTCGAAGTCGGCCCAGGCATCCTGCCCCCACGCGTAATTTTGGTTTATACCGGCATAGGTGACCACATCGGCCTTGCGCTCGAGCACGTAACGCGCCGCTGCAACGTTGTCCATGGTGGCATGGGCCACCGGACGGAAAACATACTTGTAGGAGTTGTCTTCGAAAATACGAGGCGTGCCGCAGTCGAACAAGACGGTCAGCTTCTTCATTTCCTCGGCCACGGGCGAAACGGCCAGGCAATTACCCGACGAGGTATAGCCAATGATCATGTCGATGCCGGCCTGCTGGGCCAGATTGCGATATTCGGTCACCTGTTTTGATGTGCTGCCGTTCTCGTCCAGGTAAACCAGTTCCAGCGGCGCACCGCCAAAACCCACGCTTTTATACGGTGCCGGCGCCTTGCCGGCATTCAACTGCTCGGCAAGAAGTTCAGCGGCCTGGCGCGCAGGAACGCCAAACGGCCCCGCGGCCGCGCCGGACATGAACGTAACCACGCCTATCTTGATCGGCTTGGCGGTTTGCGCGAAGGCCGATGAGCCTAACGTCAGCGCCATGGCTGCGAGGGCAACGGGTAAAGCTTTTAATTTGATGGTCATCTGTATTACTCCTCCAAGTGTGAGTTCTTATAACTACGGTCAAACCTGCATGCACAGGTATTTGATTTCGAGATATTCGTCGAGGCCGTGGCGCGAACCCTCGCGCCCCAGGCCCGATTGCTTTATTCCGCCAAACGGGCTGACCTCGTTGGAGATAAGCCCCGTGTTGAGTCCGACCATTCCGTACTCCAGCGCCTCGCCGACGCGCCAGGCCCGCGACTGATCGCGCGTATATAAGTAGGCCGCCAGTCCATATTCGGTGTCGTTCGCCATGGCGACGGCTTCAGCGTCGGAGCTGAAGCGAAAGACGGGCGCGACAGGACCGAACACCTCTTCGGCTGCAACCCGCATGGCGGAGGTTGCATTGGCCAGGATAGTGGGCTCGAAAAAGGTGCCGCCCAATGTGTGCGAACGACCGCCGCATTTAAGCGTGGCGCCTTTGTTCACCGCATCATCAACCAGTGCTTGAACGTGATTGACGGCGTCCTGGTCGATAAGCGGACCCTGCTCAACCCCCGGCTCAACGCCATGGCCGACACGCAGCTTTTGCACCGCCACGACCAGCTTCTGAATAAATTCGTCGTATACGCCTTGCTGAACCAGGAATCGGTTGGCGCAGACGCAGGTCTGACCGCTGTTGCGATATTTGGACACGATGGCGCCCTGGACGGCCGCGTCGATATCGGCGTCATCGAACACAATGAAAGGTGCATTGCCACCCAATTCCAAGGACAGGCGCTTAATCGTTGGCGCACACTGCTGGTATAGCAGGCGGCCCACTGCGGTCGAGCCGGTGAACGAAAGCTTGCGCACGACGGGGCTGCTCGTGAGCACTTGTCCGATTTCAGCCGCCTTCCCTGTGACCACCTGCAGCACGCCCGCCGGTATGCCCGCGCGCTCAGCCAGGACGGCCAGCGCAAGCGCCGACAGGGGCGTTTGTTCCGCAGGCTTAATGATGATGCTGCAGCCGGCCGCCAACGCGGGGGCCGCCTTGCGGGTGATCATGGCCGCAGGGAAATTCCATGGGGTGATTGCGGCGCATACGCCCACGGGTTGTTTGATGGCGACCAGTCTTTTGTCGCTCGCAACCGATGGGATGACGTCTCCGTAGGCGCGCTTGCCTTCCTCTGCAAACCACTGGATGAAGGATGCGGCGTATCCGATTTCCGCACGTGATTCCGTTAAGGATTTGCCCTGCTCGGCGGTCATTAACAAGGCAAGGTCTTCGGTGTTGTCGACGATTTCCTGGAACCACTTTTGCATATGCAGCGCGCGGTCTTTGGCGGTGAGTTCCCGCCAGGCAACTTGAGCCGTGGCCGAATCGTTGACGGCCTGCTCTACCTGAGAAGCCGAAAGACTGGCAACCTGGGCCAATAGTTCTCCGGTGGCTGGATTACGAACATCGAATCTTGCGCCCGACTCACCGGCCGTCCAGCCCACCGCCAAATACGCCTCGGTCCGAACCAGCGACTGATCTTGCAAACCCGCGATTACCGCGCTACCATCGTTCGACATATTGAACACGCTTCGTTAGAATGAATGACATCCATAATATCGACTTGCATTCAATGGGTCAATGTTTCGTGGCCTAGGGTTATCCCTGCGAAATCGGCGCTGGCGCTCGCAGTTTTATAGGCATAATCTTGTGGCCGTTCACCGTAAATCTGGAGCCCTAGTGGAAACCTCGAAGCCTGCCGCCCCCGCTGTTTTAAGGGCTTCTGCCATTCTTGACCTTATTGCAGCATCTACCACACCGTTATCCCTGGCAGAACTTACCCACAAACTGAAGCTACCAAAAAGTACGTTGCACGGCCTATGCAGTACGCTTATTCAACTCAACCTGATCACGCGCCTGGAGAATGGTCATATGGCGCTGGGTCCGCACTTGGTGACGTGGGGCAACGCTTTCTTGGCGCGCATCGATATCACACAGGAATTTTTCGCTTCATGGGATGACATGAAGGTGTTGCCCAGCGAAACCATCACACTGTCCATACGGGACGGCAGCGAAGTCGTCTACGTGGCTTGCCGCAACGGCAATCGGCCGCTGGGCGTCACGTTTCGCACCGGCATGCGTATGCCAGCGGTCTATACCGCCACCGGTAAAGCCATGCTCAGCACGATGCCGAACGAAGCCATACGCAAACTATTGGGAGGCGACAGCCCCGAGGCCTGGCCCACGCCACTGACCGTAAAAGGTCCGCGCACAATTTCAGAGCTCATGCAAGACATTGCCGACGTACGTCAGCGAGGCTATTCAATAGATCACGAAGAGATACGCGAAGGCATGCATTGTTTCGGCGCCCCGGTATTTGACTCTACAAGCCCAGTGGCCGTAGCTGGTGTGGCGGTCAGCATCGCCTCGGAGGAGGTTGACGTCGCCATGGAAGAAACTGCGGGCAAAGCCATGCGCAAACTGGCTAACCGCTTATCCGAGCGTCTAGGATCCAGCCTTCGCGCATAGCACCAGTCCAACGAGCAGACAGCGATGATTCGCGCGACGGCAATACGGAGAACTCGGATTGACGCCACGCGTGGTCGTTCTCTATGATCGGAGGGTATATTCCTTTAATCACCATCCAGGAGCACCGCCGTGAAAGGATTTCTAGACAACATCGAAACACTCACCACCGAAAATCATGATTTTCGCAAGGTGCTTTACACAGGCAAGTACATGCAGCTTGTCCTTATGACGCTAAAGCCGGGCGAGGAAATTGGCGCCGAAGTCCACGAGGACCATGACCAGTTTTTCCGTGTCGAGGCAGGCACCGGTGAAGTGATCATCGACGGCCAGACACGGGCCATCAAGGACGACGACGCCATCATCGTCCCCGCCGGCGCACGCCACAATGTCGTCAACACCGGCACCGAGCCGCTCCAGCTCTACACCCTGTATGGTCCCCCCGAACACCGCGACGGTGTGCTCCACACCACCAAAGCCCAGGCCGATGCATCCGACGAGCACTTCGACGGCAAAACCTCAGAGTAAACACGCGCCACCGCTCCGGCGTCGCAAGTGACGACCGCTTCGTGCAAACCGCCGCCGGGCGGTATTGCCCGGCTGTTCAACGTCGAACAGGACGAAGTCCAGGCGGTGATGGCCGGGCTATTGATGTTCTTCCTGCTGTTCACCGCCTACTTCATGCTGCGCCCGGTGCGCGAAACCATGGGCATCACGGGCGGGGTGGACAACCTGCAATGGTTGTTCACCGGCACATTCGTCGCCACGTTGATCACCCTGCCGGTGTTTGGGTGGCTCGCATCCAGGCTGTCGCGTAGAACCCTATTGCCGTGGGTTTATGGCGGCTGCGCAGCGGTGCTGGTTGGCTTCGCTGCAGGCTTCTGGGCGGCGCCGGACAACCCGTGGTCAGCACGGGCGTTTTATATTTGGCTGTCGGTTTTTAATCTGATCGCCATATCGCTGGCTTGGAGCGTGCTGGCCGACGTACTGGTGGCTTCCCAGGCCAAGCGCACCTTCGCCCTGATCGCCAGCGGGGCCAGTATAGGAGGGCTTGCCGGCCCGATTCTCGGCGCCGTGCTGGTCGGTCCGCTGGGGCATGCCGGGCTGCTGCTGCTATCGGCGCTACTGCTGCTTGCCAGTGCGGGCGCCGCCGCGTGGCTGCATCGCTGGAGAGACGCCCATCCCTTGGCAAATGTTCCGGACACCGAGGCATCGCGTCGCGAGCCCCTGGGTGGCAATCCGTTTGCGGGAGCCACTGCCACGCTACGCTCGCCCTATCTGCTGGGGATCACGCTGTTTGTCCTATTGTTGGCCAGTATCAGCACCTTCCTTTACTTCGAACAGGCACGCCTGGTGGCCGAAACCTTCCCCGACCGCACGGAACAAACACGCGTCTTTGGCATGATCGATGCCGTAGTACAGGCCTTGTCCCTGCTTATCCAGGTGCTCGTGACGGGCCAAGTGGCCAAGCGGCTGGGGGTTGGCGTCCTGCTGGTATCGGTGCCGGTTGCCATGGCCGTGGGCTTCGTGGCGCTGGCGGTGGCGCCCGTGTTCGCGGTATTCGTCATTGTTATGGTCATACGCCGCGTAGGCGAGTACGCCCTGGTTCGCCCGGGCCGCGAAATGCTTTACACCGTCGTACCCGCTGAAGAAAAGTACAAGGCGAAGAACTTCATTGACACGGTCATTTATCGCGGTGGCGATGCCGTGAGCGGCTGGGTGAAGCGCGCCATCGATGTGATCAGCGATAGCCCGGCCGCCGCCATGCTGTTCGGCGCATTCCTGGCGGTGGGTTGGGGGCTGTGCGGTTACTTCCTGGGGCGACGGGAAAAGGC
>CAZONP010000009.1:11625-26594 GCA_964581155.1 uncultured Candidimonas sp.
TTACGCGGTTCCTGTGGCTAGGCGCCGCCCCTCGACAGGGGCCGCGTCATTTCCGTGTTGCGCCAGGAACGCGGCGCTTGCGTCGCGGCCCATATAACGCGCCAGTATGGCAGGGTCGGTTTGGGTCAGATCCACCATGATCAACCCATCCAGCACGTTGGCGAACGCAGCGTCTACATTGAATCCCAATACTTTTCCGCCTAACTTCAGATACTGACGCAAGAGCACCGGCATTCCTTTGCCATCGCCTTCCATCTGTTCCAGCAACCGCGAGACCTGCTCAGGCTGCCCCACCATGGTCAAGGCCTGGCATGCACGGCGCGCCTGTCCCTTGAACGGGCGGCGGGGATGCACGCGGCGCGCAAGCTCGGGCAGGAAGCTATTGGCACGCAGGAAATCCACCAATAGCTGCCGCGACGCGGTGCTGTAATCCGCACTTATACTGACCGGCCCAAACAGCACTTTATAGCCGGGGTTGGCCGCCACATAGGCGCCGATCCCCTTCCATAGCAGCAGCAAAGGCGTATAGCTGCGCTGGTATTCCGGCCGGATGAACGAGCGGCCCAATTCCAGCGCGGGACTCAACTGATCCAGCAGCCCCCGGCCGAATCGGAATAGTGATTGCGTATAAAGGCCCTTGCTGCCATAGCGGTCCAGAATGCGGTCGACATGACCGAGCCGGTAGGCGCCCACCAATTCCTGTTTGGCACAATTCCAGACAAACAGGTGCTGATAATAATTGTCGTAAAGGTCAATGTCGACGGCCCGCCCAGTACCTTCGCCAGTGGCGCGAAAGGTGATCTCGCGCAACCTTCCTATTTCCTGCAGCAGACAGGGAATGTTCTCGGCGCGCGCGCAGTACACCCGCAACTCGCCGCTTTGCGCGAGGCATGTTTGAGGGTCCAGGGCGCCCACTTCGACGCCCAGCATTCGCGAGTCTATCGGCGCCCCTATCGGCTGCATGGGTGACGCGTCCGGCCGGCTCGACGGGCGACGATCCTCGCCCAGGCTGTAACAACGCAATCTCAGGAAATCCAGCAATTGGTTCGCCCCCAGTCCGTCCAGCCGCTCCGGCTGCACAGGCGTGCCGAACCGAATACTCAAGCTGCGCCCCGATTTGTTCATCAATTCGCGGGCCAAAAGAGCCGTGCGCAATCGCGGGTGAAGCAGACCCGCCAATTGGAAGCCAAGTCCGTTGCGGCCAGGCACATAAGCCGGAATGACCGGTACGCCGGTGCGAGTTATGATGCGCGCCACGGCCGAATGCCACTCAGAGTCCGTGACCACGCCACGAGTCAATTGCAAGTGGGATACTTCCCCGGCGGGGAAGACGACCAGCAGACCGCCTTGCTGAACCCAGCGGATCGCCTCGCGCAGCGGTCCCCGATTGCGCTGTTCCGCCCCCGACCCTCCGAAGGGGTCGACACCAATGAACATCGATGCAACTTCAGGAACCCTGCCCAGCAGATCATTGGCCAGGAAGCGAACATCCGCGCGCACCTGCCGCAATAAAACGGCCATCGCCAGGCCGTCTATGACGCCATGCGGATGATTGGCGACCAGTATGGCGCCCCCGTGGGCGGGAACATGAGCAAGGTCGCCCGGCGCCGCAACGGGTTTCACACCCAGCCAGGCCAGGGACGCCGCCAGGAATCCGTCTACCGACAAGCCGCGCGGCAGTTCATCGTAAGCCGCCTGTAATCGTTGCAAGCCACTGGCCCGTTCCAACACCGATTCGAGGCCGCTGAAGAACGTATGCTGCAACGCGCCGTTAAGTAAAAAGGGACTGGGGTTAGCAGGTACGCTCATCTATTCCTCGCATTAATGTCGAATGCGAGGAGGATAGCCATGGAGTTTGACAGCTTGATGGCGGTTTGATGACAAGCGTTTGACTCGGCCATTCGTGATAACCCTGACCACCCTCTGCCTTTGGTAAAGCGGTGCTTTTAGAAATGCGAATGGCTGGAAATTTCGGCACGCATTTATACTCGTGCGACATCCTCCACAACAATCAAAAAATTATTGGAGGACTGTTGTCCGCGCTATTTGGCGTCCGGTGGTTGTCTTCGTGACGCCGTTGTTTTCAGCTTTGGTAACCAACGCATTACAACGACGGAGACTTACATGATCAAACGCAAGATCGCCCAGTTGCTGGGTACGGTGCTGCTGGCAGGCACGGCCGCAGCGGCTCACGCGGCAGACAAACCCCAGGAATTAGCCATTGGAATCACCACGTATCTGTCGGGACCGGCATCGGTATTCGGCGTGCCCGCACGCGATGCGGCCGACCTTCTGATTGCGCAAATGAACGCCAACGGCGGCATTGGGGGCGCAAAACTCGTGGCAAGCTACATCGACGAAGGCGGCGGTGGGGAGAAGCTGTTGTCCGAATACAGGCGGATTGCGGAAGGCGGCGCCACGGTAATGCTAGCCGCCATTTCCAGCGGACACTGCAACATCATCGCTCCGGTGGCCGAAGACCTGAAAGTGCTCAATATCCTGTGGGACTGCGGCACCCAGAATGCGCTGGAGGGCAAGAACTACAAGTATGTGGTCCGCACTGAAGCGAACGCCACCACGGAAATGGTTGCACAAGTGCTGTATTTGCTTAAGGTCAAGCCCGATTTCAAGACCATCGCCATCGTCAACCAGGATTATGCCTGGGGCCGCGACTCGCGCGATCTCTTTCTTGCCACCCTCAAACGCTTCAAGCCCGACGTGAAGGTGGTGGCCGAAATGTTCCCGAAGTTCGGCGCGGCGGATTTTTCGACGGAAATCAGCCGACTTCAGGCGCTGCGTCCGGACGTGGTCATGTCCACATCCTGGGGCGGCGACCTGGACAACTTCGTACGCCAGGCCAATCAACGCAATCTGTTCAAGAACTCGACATTCGTGCTGTCATTGGCCGAGAGCTCGCTGGAACGCCTGGGAGACGCCTTGCCCGAAGGCGTGATCATCGGCGCGCGCGGCGATCACTATTTCCTGCACCCGGAAACCAAGGACGATCCGGCCCACCAGGCCTTCGTCAAGCAGTTTCATGAAAAAACCGGCGCCTACCCAATTTATCCAACTTACCACATGGCTCAAGCGCTCAACGGCTTGAAGGCCGGCTACGACAAGGCCATCAAGGACAACGGCGGCAATTGGCCAAACACCGAACAAGTCGCCGCAGCCATGCACGACATTACATTCAAGGGCTTCGGGCGCGATGTGGTCATCTCCCGTCCCGATGGCCAGGCGCTCGAAGCACAACTTTTCGGCATCACGAAAAAGAGCGACAAATACCCATTCAAGGTGCTCGACCAGGCAATGATCATTCCAGCTGAATTAGTCACGCCGCCCGCCGGGGAAAACTCCATGGAATGGATCGAAAAGACCCTGGACACCAAGGTGCTGGACGACCCCAGCATCAAATCCTTCAACTGACGGCCCGCGAAACGCCCTTCTGTCCTTTAACGGAGTCACCAATGAAACGACACTTCATCAAAACAGTTGTCGCTGGCGCGCTGTTCGTGGCCAGCACCTTGGCTGCGGCACAAGACATTAAGCTGTGGCAGCTCACCAGTGGATCACTCACCCTCGACAAAGGCTGGCTGACCGCCATGTCCGACGTCGGCACGCGCATCAAGGTACCTGTGGCCATGTACGTCATACAGCACCCGCGCGGTCTTTTGCTTTTCGACACCGGAAGCAACGTGGCCGTCTCCGACGGCAACTGCGCGAATTACTGGGGCCAGGGCCTGTGCGGCGCCTTCACAGCGGAACAAACCAGGGACGAAGTCATCGACCGCCAATTGGCCAAGCTTGGATTCAAGGCTGAAGATGTAACCCATGTCATTTATTCGCACTTTCATTTGGATCATGCGGGCAATATCAAGCTTTTCCCCAAGGCTAAACATGTGGTCCAGAAGGAAGAGCTCCGCGCGGCATGGTGGCCGGAGAAGTTCCAACGGGCCGCCTACGTATTGAAAGACTACGATGGCACGAGGGATTACGATTTCCTGCAGCTCACGGGCGACTTCGATCTATTCAACGATGGCAGCATTGTCGTGCTGGATACCAAAGGCCACACCCAGGGCCACCAGTCTCTGCAGGTGAAGCTCAAGAACACCGGCACCCTGTTGCTTGCGGCCGATGCCATATACACGGCGGAGAATGAAGCGGGGGTGATTCCGGGCATTACATGGAACACCAACATGTCCATGCAGTCGATCGATCGGCTGAAGCAGATTCGTGACGCGACTCGCGGGCAAATTTGGTATAGCCATGATGCCAACCAGTATGGCGAACATGCTCACGACAAAGCCTACGATTAGTTCTATTGAATGGCAGCCATCGTTTTCGACAACGTCAATAAGTCCTTCGGCTCCCGCCAGGTTCTGCACGACCTTTCTTTCCGTGTCGACCCTGGCGAGATCGTGGGACTGCTCGGCCCGAACGGTAGCGGAAAAACGACCACCCTGCGGCTCATCGCAGGCTACTACCAAGCCGACGCCGGCACACTTGAAGTCCACGGCGTAACGCACAAAGGCGCCGTTGGCCTGCGCCAGGCATATGTCGGCTATTTGCCTGAACGTGCGCCGCTGTACGACTCCCTTACGGTGCTCCAGTTCCTGCATTTTGTCGCCCGCTGCAAGGGACTGAAGGGCAAGCGGCTGTCATCGTCGGTAGATACCTCGGTCCAGGCGTTCGATCTTGGTGCCGTCGCCAGGACAGCCATAGGTCGGCTGTCCAAGGGCTTTCGCCAGCGCGTCGGGCTGGGGCAGGCAATCCTGGGCGACCCCGCAGTGTTGCTGCTCGACGAAGCAACCAATGGCCTTGACCCAATGCAGATTCTCGAGGCCCGTGAAATGATAAGGCGTGCAGCCGCCGGACGCGCCGTCGTTTTCAGCAGCCATCTTATGCAGGAAGTGCAGGCGCTGTGCACGCGGGCCATCGTGTTACGCCATGGCCGCCTGATTACCGACATTGCCTTGAATTCGCACGCAGGCGACGGCCGAGCCAACGTTGTGCTGCACTGGCAAGGCGACGCGTTGGCATGTCTTGTCGCCCGCATCAAGGCGCTCGACAGTGTGCTAAGTGTGGACGCAGAGCTCGCCGACACCCCGAATAAAGCACATGTACTAAGCGTTCGATTTGCGAAGCGACCGCTCTCGCTGAATGGACTACTGGCATGCGCCTTGGCCCTGGGTCACATCCAGGAGGTGCTTTTCCAGAGCCAGAACGTGGAAGACATTCTGGTGAATGCGGTACGTGCAAGCGACCGCCACGCCGCCTTGCTCGAGCACGCCCCATGAGCCCCCTGCTGGCGGTTTTCATCAAAGAACTGCGCGAGTATTTCGCCATGCCGATCGCACTGGCCGTAGTGGTTATCTTCTGGGCGCTCTGCGGCTATCTGTTCAGTTTCCACCTTTTCTTCGTCAATACCGCCCAGATGGTGACGTCGTTCCACAACATGATCATTCTGATGATGCTGGTCATGCCGCTGTTGACGATGCGGATTTTTGCTGAAGAGAACAAGACCGGGACCATTGAGTTGCTGCTCACGCTACCGATGAGCGACTACGCGACGGTGGTCGGGAAGTACCTTGCCGGACTGCTCATCGTGTTCCTGATGCTGGCGGGCACGGCCACAGCCGTTATACCCCTGATCTTCTACGGCAACCCGGACCTGGGTCCCATTCTAGGCGGCTACGTGGGCACGTTCGCGTTTGGCGCCATGTTTCTGGCGCTCGGCCTGGCGGTGTCCAGCGCTTGCTCGAACCAGGTGGTGGCCGCCCTTTTGACATGGGGCATTCTGGTATTGCTCTGGTTTATTGACTATCCGGCGGCCTTCGACTTCTTTCCCCGGCTTTCCGCCGGGCTCATGCATCTTTCCCTCTCGTCGCAGCACGTCGACCTGATCCGCGGTGTACTGTCGGGCAGCGCCTTGGTCTACTTCGCCTCTGTCATCGTGTTCTCCTTATTCGCCGCCATCCAGCTATTACGCCTTCGGAGGATGCGATGAACATCGGCCGCCCGGGCCGCGGGCGAATCGCCACACAGGTGGCACTACCCCTTATTGCCGTGGCCAGCCTTTTGCTGGCGCTCAATATCTGGGCCTATAAACATCTGGGCCGGCTCGACCTTACCAGCGCCAGGGTCTATTCGATCAGTCCGGAAACCCACCGCGTCATTGCGCGCGTGGATCAACCAGTGTCCATCACGTGGTTCTATGATCTTCGCAACAAAAGCATGGTGGATGCACTGAATCTATTAACGCAGTACCAGGAGGCGAATCCCCTGATACAGGTGCGCGGCGTCGATCCCGGCTTGCATCCCGCCGTGGCCAAACAGTTCGGCATTCAGTTCGCCGGCAGCGCCGTCGTCCAGGCGCCTGGCAAAACGGTCATGGTCAATGGTGGCACTGAAACAGACTTCTCCAACGGCCTGATCCGCGCACTCAGCCAGGTCAGGCAAACCATCTGCTTCACGCAGGGTCACCTGGAATCAAACCCCTTCAGCCTCAAGCAACTGGACGACAATGAGGACCACGGCGAAGACGAGAATATAGTTGCCCGCATCGAGCTGCACGAGCGGCATGGCATGGCCATGGCGCGCGATGCGCTTGAAACCCTGGGCTACGCCGTTCGGTTGGTGATGCCTGCCCAGGGTCAATCCACGTACGACGGCTGCGATCTGGTGATCGTGGCGGGACCAAAGCAGGCCTTCCAGTCGCGGAATGCCGATGAGCTGAATGACTATTTGCTTTCGGGAGGCTCCGTCATGCTGATGCTGGAGCCGCAGGCCGATCATGGACTACACCGCATATTGGACAGCTTTGGCATACGCCACCACGCCGACGCGGTCAGCGACATGAATCAACACTACCAGAGCGACGCCTCGACGCCGGCCGTCAGCGACTATACGCGCCACGCCATCACCCGCAACGTGGCCGTCTCGATTTTCCCTGGTGTGTCTTCTTTTACCCCGGCCGAAGGCGGCCTGGACGAGGCAGTCGTCGTGACGCCCTTGGCGATCAGCAGCGAACAATCGTATCTTGGCGGCACCAGGAAAGCACTGGACCGCAGAACCCTCATGCTGATCGCGGCGCGGCGTATCGGCGATGGGCCTATGGCCGCCGGAGGCAAGCGCGCTTCATTGGTTCTTGCAGGCGATGCAGATTTTGCGACCAATAATTACTACTCATTGCTGGGTAATGCCGCGTTGTTCCTGAATACCGTCAACTACATGACCCACCAACACTCATTGATCAACATTCAGCCCCGGCATTACCAGTCGCAAGGCGTCCGTCTGACAAACCGGCAAATGCAGCTAAGCTTCTTCCTAAGCTCCGTCCTGCTCCCCCTGCTTGCGATCGCTGTTGGGTTAATCCTTTGGTGGAGACGCCGTTAAATGACTGATCGGGTTCACGCCATCGTCTGGCTGGTGCTGCTGGCGCTTGGAATAGTGTTGTCAGGCACCCAGCTTGTACGCGACGAGCCGAAAATTCCCTCAGTCCATATTGGGCACCACCACGGCAGTCAGCACGAACCGCAACGAATCTTCTTCTGGGAGCCCCAACAGGTGAAGACACTCATTTTGCAGGACACCCACGGACGGGAACAGAAATACACGCGCGATGCCCGCGGGCAGTTGACATCTGCCCACCGCTTGGCCACCGACTCTTTCAATGCGCAAGCGTATGTATCGCTGTTGTCGAGGGCCAGGATAGACCGCGAGTTTCCCGCCAACAGTGAATCGCTCTACGCATTCGGCCTGGCGCCGGCCTTGCTTCGTATCGTGGCCATGGACGACGGCGGCTCCGTCCTCGTTGACCTTACAGTCGGAGACCAAACTCCGGATGGCTTTGGCCGCTACATCATGGTGCCCGGCGATTCGAATGTGCTTATCATTCCGGACTACCAGGTCAAAGAGGCGTTAAGAGCACTGCAAACGGGAATCTGAGTTGCGTTCTCTTACACGCCCATGTCAGGTATTGTGCGTTGCAATGTTATGCTAAAGAAGAAAAATTAACGGCGCCATAGGCGCCAAGGCCCGATGACCACCACAATAACCTCCACTACTTCGACCACATCTTCTCATATTTCGCTGCAGCGCAATAACCAATTTCGGGCCTGGGCCCGGATCGTTTTGTTAGGCTTTATGTTTGGCCCTGGCAGTCTTCTTGCCGGCGGGCTAAGCGGGTTAAGCACCTTGACCGGCCTGCAAATCGGGCTGCTAAGCGGCGACGTTGCGTTGCATCAGTGGCCAAATGACGCCACGCAACTGTTTGAAGCCCCTCAACGGCTCGATGACCAGCACATCCAGGCGCTTACCGAAGAGGTAAGCAAGCAAGCCCAGGCCGAGTATTTGGCCAAAAAATTCAAGCAACGCATGACGGCGGTACGCAAGTATGTGGATCTTGCCTGGGCCGAGGCGGAAAAACGCGATGGGCTCAAGCCCGAGCTCCTCATCGCCATCATGCAGAAGGAAAGCTCGTTACGCCCCAAAGTGCAGAGCCGCTATGGCGCGCAGGGGCTGATGCAAGTGGTTCGCCGCTGGCACCGGGAAAAGCTGCACGCCTCCGAGTCACTTTTCGACCCCGAGGTCAATATTCGGGTGGGCGCTGATATTCTGGAAGAATACCTGGAGCTGGCCGGCGGAAGCCTGCCCCACGCTCTAGGAAAATACTCGGGTAACGCACGCGGCTATTCCAGCAAAATTCTTAGCGAATCACGCAAGCTTGCACACGTGGCGGATCAGGCCGCTCTTAGCGTTCTTTGAAGGCCGCGCAGCGCCCCCGCCATACTGGCGATCAGCCAGGCGGCTGGGCCAAGAATGAATCGCAATAGCAGAATGAGCGGCAGCAGCACGAGCGTCCAGCCCCCAACCTGAACCAGTTCAACGGGAAGACCAAAACGTTCGGCCGCGCGTCCCAGCAGCGAGTTGATGACGCTGGGGTGGCGGATGGCAATATACGCCAGCACCGCAGGCGCGCCATACTTCACAAGCCGCGAACCAACTACGCTTCCGCGCCACAAACCTGCGCCAAGCGCGGCTGAGCGTTGCGAAAACGTCAAGGAGCGCCCGCCCGCCGCACCCGCGCGCCCCATGCGCAACACCTTCAGTGCACCTACGCCGATGGCAACATCGACCGCCGCCCAGCCCACATCGCCCACGGCGATTGGCTCGTCCTGATGAAGCTTGGTTTCCAGCCCTCTTAGGCCACTGGCAAAAAAGCTGTTTATGCCCTCCAGCACGCGTTCGGTCTGCACCCAGTTCACCTCCCCCTCAGGGCTTATTACGAACTGGCCAAGGAAATCGTAACCCTCCACCTTGATGAAGTGCACCGCGTATCTGGCCCTTTCCTCATCGGTGAGGGCCAGGTCGGATGGCGCGGTATCGGCAAGGGCCTGCGCCGGTTCATCGTCGTACCAAAGCCGCCGGACCACGTCCAGGGCGGACTCCGATGTCTGGCGTACACGGCGCATCAATTCCAGCGTGGCCACTTCATGCGTCAGAAAGTAGTGGATGGGCAGCGTGACATCTTCGCCGTACTTACGCAGCACCTCTTGGAAATCCTGGCTCTCGCCCAGCGCCATGAAAATGGGCCTGGCCAAGTCCGGATATCGCAGCAACGCCAGCCTTGCCTTGGCGACCAGGACCGGGTCGCTGCCGTAGGCCAGGAATAGCGCCTGAAGCTCGGCTGGCTCGCCTGCCAGTTCGTCGGCCGCCTCCGGCATGGCCTGCTCCACCTGTAGATGGAGCAACTGGGCTTCCAGGGGCTGCGGACCGGATAAGCGAGAGATCAGCAACGCACCCAGGAAAGCAAGCAGCGTGGCCATAATCAGGGATTTCATCGGGAGCGTTCCTTAGCGGGCTTACAGTAGGAACGCTCACTTTAGCAGAGGCCGCCTATTCGTCCAGAATAGGAACGAAGCCGCCATAAATCATCCGTTTGCCGTCGAAGGGCATGTTCTTGCCCATATCCTGCATCCGGGGATCTTCCATCATTTTCTTCATGACGGATTCACGCACTTCTTTGGACGGGTATTCGAACCAGCTGAAGACAACGACCTCGTCGTCCGTGGCTTTCACGGCATTGCGGAAATCGGTCACCTTGCCATCGGGCACGTCATCGCCCCAGCATTCCACCATGCGGCTGACGCCAAACTCCTTGAGCATTCGCGCGGCTTCCTGAGCATGCTGTCGATACGCCTCTTTGTTGGCGGCGGGCACTGCACATACAAATCCTTCCACGTATTTCATTTGATCCTCCTCGTTGATTGGGATGGCCACCTGTCCGGACTGCGGCCATTGGACGCCGACGCGCCTGCCGTCAACGTCGATCCAGTGCCAGCAATAGTTGGTCCACATTTGCCTGCATGGTCATAAGGCCCGCGCCATCCAGTACATACCAGTTTGTCGGATCCAAATAAACGATTTGCTGCTTCTTGCCTGCCGTCGTCCGCTCCACCTGGGCGTTCTTCAAGAGCTCGCCCGCCGCCACGCCTTCCCGGCCCAGGCCCGCATCGCGGTCGATCACGTAGATCCAGTCAGGATTCAGGGAGTGCAATAAATCCGGCGTCAGTGGCACACCCTTGCCGCCATCCGGAAAATCCGTCATGGCGGGCCGAACGCCGTAACCCTTGAACAAGACGCCGAAACGCGAATCGGGGCCCTGCGAGATCAGTTTTCCGCCGGTTGTGAATACCAGCAAACCCTTGCCCGCCTTTGCGGTTTGCTGATTCAGCTGCTTGACCGAAGCCTCCAGGCGCTGCAACAGCGGCTCGGCCTGATCTTGCTTGTTGTATAGGGAAGCCAGAGTGCGAGTGGTATGCGCGACACTTTCCACCAGGTTCTGCTGATCAAATGCCAAGTTCAACGTCGGGCCGATTTTTGCAAGATCGGCGTAGGCGGGCGTGGAACGCCGGCCCACAATGATAAGGTCTGGCGACATGGCTTTGATCGCAGCCAGATCCGGCTTGAAGAGCGTTCCCACTTTTGCATACCGGTCTTGGTCGTAAACGGCCAAGTGCGCGGGAAAGTTCGCCTTGGGCACGGCGGCGACCGGGCCGCCCAACGCATGCACGATGTCGAGTACCGCCAGGTCCAACACGACTGCCTTTTGAGGATTCAGGCCAACCATGGTTTCGCCGTCGACATGCTTTATCTGAACGACGTCTGCTTGCGCCCATGCCAAACTCGATGCCGAAACAAGCGACGCGGCCAGGACAAGGTTAAGTAGGCGGCCCAAAGGACCTAGTATTTTGGATATCACTATGTGCTCCGTGAAGTTTGACGGCACCGCGCCGGACGAAAGCTGGCAATTTACCACTAATTGCGATTGATTATCATTCATCAACAGCTGTAACACTCAGTGCTACTATTCCTGGTTCTGCAAAGGTCCCGCCTCTCCCAACGCCACGCTACGTACAACCACATGTCGACTCAAAAAGACCCCCCGTATTTGCGCACACTGTATATAGGCGCGTTCATCGTGCTGCTCTCGCTTGGAGTGCGCGCCACCTTTGGCCTGTTCATGCAGCCCATGGGACTCGAATATGGCTGGGGGCGCGACGTTTTTTCGCTGGCCTTCGCGATCCAGAACCTGGTCTGGGGAATAGGCGCGATCTTCATGGGCATACTGGCCGATCGATACGGGGCCGGACGCACGATCGCGTTGGGTGCTTTGCTTTATGTACTTGGCATGGTGGGCATGCGCTTATCCACGGATGAAATGTCGCTGTACCTGACCGCCGGCGTAATGGTCGGCCTGGGACAGGCCGGCACAACCTTCCCTGTGATTTTGCCTGTTGTGGCGCGAGCGGTTCCGCCCGCTTATCGAAGCACGGCCATGGGCATTGCCAGCGCAGGCGGTTCCTTAGGCCAGTTTGCCATCGTGCCGACCGGCCAATTGCTGATTTCGACCATGGACTGGACAGGCGCCCTTTGGATCATGTCAATCTTCGTCGCGGCCGGCCTACCGTTGGCGGCCTACCTGAAGGGCCGGCCCAACAACGTCCTGGGCGGCCATAGCCTGGGCGGCGCGGTACGCCAGGCACTTTCCCACAAGTCCTTCCATTTCCTGTTCTGGAGTTATGCCGTTTGCGGTTTCCACACCGCTTTCATCACCCTGCACTTGCCGGCATACCTGGCCGATGGCGGATTGACCGCCGCCCACGGGGCGACGGCCATCGCGCTGATTGGGCTATTCAATGTGGCGGGCTGCCTGTATGCGGGCAAACTCGGTGGACGCTACAGTAAAAAGACGCTGCTTGCGGCCGTGTATTTTCTGCGGGCGTTCGGCATTATCTTCCTGCTTGCCTTTCCGCTTACACCCATGGTGGTCTATTTATTCGCCGCCTGGATGGGCCTGTTCTGGCTGGGCACGGTGCCGCTCACCCAGGGACTTATCGGGCAAATCTACGGCTTGCGTTATGCCGCCACATTATCGGGGCTTGCCTTCCTGGGCCACCAGATCGGCAGCTTCATTGGCGTATGGATGGGCGGCTATGTGTATCAGGCTACGGGCGGTTATACAATGGTCTGGTGGACTGGCGTTGCACTGGCAGTGGTTGCCGCGGTGTTGTGCCTGCCCATCAAAGAGCAGCCGCTTGCCGCGCCGACAGCCGCACCGGCGCCAGCCTGATGCACAGGAATTACTAGGGGCCTTCTATGCCAGCCAACCATTCCAGCGACGATTCCAGCTCACTTCGCGCCGAGCTTGAACCCACGCCACGAACCACACTCTGGCGGATTGCCGGCTGGCTTGCGCTGACGGCTGTACTGGCATTGTCGTTCATTGGTTATCTGACGCCGCATATGCAGGTTCAGTGGGCCAACTTTATGTCCATGTGCGGGTTCTGACAGGCGAATCGGCACGATTCCCGACTGAGATCAAATCCTGCCTTCTTCCACCCCATGACATGCCACAACGCCTGCCCCATACGAGTGGGTCGACGGCGCTTCGCCGCGACAACGGTCATTGGCATGCGGACATCGCGGATGAAAGGTACAGCCAGCGGGCGGGTTCAGCGGATTGGGCACTTCACCACCTACCGGCACGCGGGCGCGGCCGGCGCCGGTCAGGTCGGGAATGGCGCCAAGCAACATGCGGGTATAGGGATGGCGCGGATTTGCAAACAATTCGTCGCGGGTGGCGACTTCCACCAGCCGCCCCAAGTACATCACGCCAACGCGATCGGCCACATGGTGCACGACCGCCAGGTTGTGCGAGATGAATAGATAGGTAAGATCCAAGTCGCGCTGTAAGTCCTTCATCAAATTCAATACCTGCGCCTGCACCGAGACGTCCAACGCGGATGTAGGTTCATCGCAAACCAGAAATTCCGGACCCAGGGCGAGCGCGCGGGCGATGGAAATACGTTGGCGCTGCCCGCCCGAAAACTGATGTGGATAGCGATTCTGATCGTTAGGATCCAGGCCCACCTGGACCAGGAGTTCATTCACCTTACTGCGCTGCTCGGCACCCGTCATGCGCGTATGTGTTGCCAGCGGCTCGGCGACGATACGTCCCACGCGCCAGCGCGGATTCAAGCTGGCATATGGGTCCTGGAAAATCATTTGCAGCCGCTTGCGCATCGCTTGGCGGGTACTGCGGTTCATTGCCTGGGCTGGCTGACCATCAAAGACTATGCTGCCGCGGGTGGGCTGGTAGAGGCCGGCCAGGAGCCGCGCGATGGTTGATTTTCCGCATCCCGACTCGCCCACCAGCGCGAGCGTCTCCCCTTTGTTTATGTGAAACGACACCCCATCCACGGCGCGCAGGACGACGCGCGGCTTGCGGTGAATAACACGGTCCAGCCATGGCATGGACACGTCGAACCAGCGCGCAACATCGTCGACCTGTATGAGCGGTTGTTCAGTTGCGCTCATCTCGCGCCCTCCCCCGCATGCAGCCAGCATGCGGCGCGGCTGGCGGCCGCCGACAATAGTTCAGGACGCTCCTGGGTGCAGCGCGGCATGGTGAAGGTGCAGCGAGGATGAAAGGCGCAGCCCGTCGGTATGGCGTTGAGTCGCGGCATGCTGCCGTCGATCTGTACCAACCGCTCCACATTCTTGTCCAGTATGGGAATCGACCCCATCAGCCCGGCGGTGTACGGGTGTTGGGGGTGGCGGATAACGTCGGCCACGGGGCCGATCTCTACGATGCGGCCTGCATACATGACGGCGACCCGGTCGGCGGTTTCGGCGATCACGCCCATGTCATGCGTAATGAGAATGACCGACGCTCCTTGCGATTTACACAGGGTCTTGAGCAGGTCGATAATCTGCGCCTGTATGGATACATCCAGCGCCGTGGTGGGTTCGTCCGCCACAATTAGCTTGGGGCCGGCGGCAAGAGCCAGTGCAATGACGACGCGTTGACGCATGCCGCCCGAAAATTGATGCGGGTAGTGATCGATGCGTTCGCGAGCTGCGGGAATGCCAGTGGATTCCAGAAGGTCGATTGCGCGCTGGCGAGCCTGACTCTGAGACAGCGGCAGATGCGTGACAATGGTCTCGATCAGTTGCTGACCGATGGTGTACAACGGGTTCAGCGACGTTAGCGGGTCCTGGAAAATCGCGCCGATTTCCCGGCCCCGTATGTGCCGCATGTGCCCGTCGGGGAGGTTATCGATACGCTTGCCGTTCAACAATACTTCGCCGCCCGATATCCTGCCCGGTGGATCGAGCAGCCCTATAATGGCGGCGCCGGTAAGCGACTTCCCGGCTCCCGACTCTCCCACCACGCCCAGGATTTCGCCTTGGGCAATGGAAAAGCTGACATCGTGCAACGCTTTGAGCGTGCCCCGTCGACTGGGAAACTCGACATTCAGATTTTTGACTTCAAGCAATTCCGTCATGCGTGCGCCCGTTCAATTCAGCTTGGGGTTGAGTGCATCGCGCAGCCAGTCGCCAAGCAAGTTCACCGACAGCACCAGCAACACCAGCATCAAGCCAGGAAAGATGGTGATCCACCA
>CAZONP010000010.1:0-25181 GCA_964581155.1 uncultured Candidimonas sp.
GTAGACGCAAGGCATTGGCCAGCACGAATACGCTGGAGAAAGCCATGGCGCCGGCGGCAAAGATGGGCGACAACAGCGTGCCGTTCAATGGATACAAGGCGCCGGCCGCCACAGGGATCAACGCCACGTTATAGGCAAATGCCCAAAAGAGATTCTGCCGAATATTGGCGATAGTCGCCTTGGACAAGGCGATAGCCTTTGGAATGCCGCCCAAATCTCCTGACATAAGGACGACGTCAGCCGCTTCGATGGCTATGTCGGTACCTGTGCCGATGGCCATGCCGACATCGGCTTGCGCCAAGGCGGGCGCGTCGTTAATACCATCGCCCACGTAGGCCAGTACCCCATATTGGCGTTTCAGTCGCTTGACCGCGTCCACCTTGCCATCGGGCAACACTTCAGCAACGACCTCGTCGATACCCAGTTGCCGGGCGATGGCCTCGCCTGTCCTCCTGTTGTCGCCCGTGATCATGGCCACTTTCAGTCCCAGGGCATGCAAGGCGCGGATGGCGGGCGCCGTGCTTGCCTTGATGGGATCGGAGACGGCGATCATTGCCGCCAAGCGGCCCTTTACGGAGGCATAAAGCGGCGTCTTTCCTTCGTCGCCCAAGCGCGCGGCATCGCCGTCGAATATCGAGACATCGAGTCCGAGTTTGTTCATATAGCGGTCGGCGCCGATCTCGACCCGTAGCCCGTCGACAGTCGCCTCAACGCCATAGCCAGTCACGGATTGGAAAGTTGATGGCATCGGCAATACCAGGCCTTCAGCAGTGGCGGCGTCGACAATGGCGCGTGCGATCGGATGCTCGGACTTTGCCTCGACAGCGGCTACAAGGCGCAAAACGCTTGCCCGATCGTAGCCTTCGGCCAGTATGAGGTCGGTGAGCCGGGGCTTGCCTTCGGTAAGCGTGCCCGTCTTATCTACGGCAACCACCCTGGCGTCTTTCAAAAGCTGCAAGGCTTCACCCTTGCGAAACAAGACTCCCATCTGCGCCGCCCGGCCGGTCCCGACCATGATGGATGTGGGCGTTGCCAGCCCCATGGCGCATGGGCAGGCAATAATGAGAACGGAGACGGCGTTCACAAGGGCGAACGTCAGTGCCGGTTCCGGCCCTACCAGGAACCAGACCAGGAATGTGGCGGCTGCGGCGGCCATGACGGCGGGCACGAACCACATGGTGATGCGGTCGACCATGGCCTGGATGGGCAGCTTGGCCGCCTGGGCCTGCTCGACCATACGGATAATTTGCGACAACACGGTATTGGCGCCCACGCTGGTTGCCCGGAACGTTAGCGCGCCTTGTTGGTTCAATGTGCCGCCAATCAGACGGCTGCCTGGTTTTTTCTCCACCGGTATGGGTTCGCCGCTGATCATGGACTCGTCGATGTAGCTTGCGCCCTCTTCCACTTGACCATCCACCGGAATGCGCTCGCCTGGACGGGCCTGCAGCAGGTCGCCGGCGCGCACGTCGTCGATCGCCAGTTCGGCGAAGACCCCATCACGCAAAACTCGGGCGGTTTTCGCCTGCAGACGCACCAGGCGTTGTATGGCTTCGGATGTGCGGCCCTTCGCGCGAGCTTCCAGGTAACGACCCAGCAGTATCAGGGTAACAATGACGGCTGCTGCTTCGTAATAGACGTTGACAGTACCGGGCGGGAGAATACGCGGCATAAAGGTGGCTACCACCGAGTACGCATAAGCGGCGCCCGACCCCATGGCCACCAGCGCGTTCATGTCCGGCGCTCCGCGCATCAAGGCAGGCAACCCGGTCGTGAAGAAGCGGCGTCCCGGCCCAACCAGGACCAGCGTAGTCAGGACAAACTGAAAATACCAGTTGGCCTGCGTGCCAATGGTCTGCTGGATGAGGTGATGCAGCGCTGGAATCAAGTGTGCGCCCATCTCCAGAACGAACACAGGTAGAGCAAAGATGGCGGCGATGGACAAATCGCGTTTCAGGGCAGACGTTCCAGTATCGTGACGCTGCTGGGTATTGGCCGCGGGCGCACGTTCGCTATCAATCAGTGTGGCGTCGTAGCCGGCCTTTTTGACGGCTTGCACTGCCAAACCAGGATCGGTCGGTTCGGCAAACACGAGTTCCGCCCGCTCAGTGGCCAAGTTGACGCTGGCGCTCGATACGCCGGGCAGTGCCTTCAAAGCCCGCTCCACGCGTCCAACGCAGGACGCACATGACATCCCCTCAATAGAGATGCTGGCGGTAAGGCCGGCGGCCGGCGACCCGGCGGCCGGCGCTATTTTTGAAACTGCTGTGTCCATTGGTATTTTCCTGTGCGGGACGGTCGGCGGCATGCCGTCATCATCTTGCATCAAGATTAAAGCTTGCCATCGTGTCAAGGTCAATGGTTAATTCCACACGGGGCAGGCATCCGACTTGCTGGCAAACCGCTTAGTGGGTAGACGAGGAGAAGTGCAATGCTACGCCTGACAAAAAGCCTGAGCGGTTATGCCATACGGGCAACGGACGACGATCTGGGCAGCGTGAAAGAGGTATATTTCGACGACGAGAAATGGGCGATCCGCTATCTTGTCGTTGAGGCTGGATCATGGTTGGCCAGCCGCCGAGTATTGGTATCGCCCTATTCCATAAAGGGGGTCGACGATGGCGACCAGGCCATAGAGGTGTCGCTTACTCGGGAACAAGTCAAGAACAGTCCGGAAATCGACACGCATCAACCCATTTCGCGGCAACTTGAAGGCGAATATTCGGCGTATTACGGCTACGGCAATTATTGGACGGGTCCCTACCTATGGGGCGTGGGAGGCTATCCGGAATTCCCGTTGCCCGAAGCGGGAACTGTACCTCCGGTGAACGAACGCCCCGAAGAGTTGCTCGAACGCAGTTCGGACAACCCGGCGGACAGTCATCTACGCAGCAGCGACAACGTTATCGACTATCACATACTGGGCACGGACGAAGAAATTGGTCATGTGGCCGATTTTGTCTTCGACGATAAGGACTGGGCCATTCGCTATCTTTTGGTCGACACGCGTAATTGGTGGCCCGGCGGAAAGAAGGTGCTGATTGCAACCCGCTGGATCGAGCGGATCGACTGGATGGATTCCACCGTCCAAACGCGACTGACACGGGAACAAATAAAGAACAGCCCGGAATACGAAGAGAACATGCCGTTGGATCGCGACTACGAAACCCTATTGCACGAATTCTACGGGAAACGGGGCTATTGGGACTGAAGCTGGTAATCGTCCCGGCGTACGTCAGGCGTTGGAGCGCCGCTCCATGTGAGGGTATAAGCTGCGCCTCGTCTGACGTTGCCTACCAACGCCGGCCGAAAGCAGGCCAGATTGGTGCCGCCCGGGCGACGTACGCTAGGGTACACAATCCCCAGGGAACCATCATCCAATAATTGCACAGCCAGCTTTTGCGAATCCATATAGCTGTCTGGATCCAGACAGGCGGCGAAGCCGGGGGCCGCACGCAGGTCGTGGAACTGTGCGCTGAAGTCGGCAAGCAAGGCCTGGTAGGTAACGGTGTCGTAGAAGTGGTCGATCTCGGCATATTCGACGGTTTTATGGAAGATGATCTCGGCAAGCGCCGTTTCGGCGTCGAATGCGCAATACCATGCGCCCCGCTGCCCTGTGTTGAAGCGGCTGCCTTCCGGGCGGGGATAGGCATAGGCCGCATTGATCATGCGGAAGTTGGGCACGCCGAATACCAGTTCGTCTATTCCGATGCCCGGCATGGCGCCGCGCTCGGCTGCCAACCGATGATTCGTGGCGTTGTCCAGGTCGAACAGGTCTTTCAAGTGATCCGGACTGTGCGCCAGGTTCGCGAGGACAGAATCTTCACGGTCGACAAACCGCGACGGCAGAAGACGCCAGGTATCCAGTTGCCGAACCAAAGACAAAGGCGGAACCCGCACCGATCTACATCCCGCCGCGGCGGGCGTCCAGCAACTGCCTGACAGTTTGCATGGCAAGCAGGCCGCCTTGCTGCATATATTCCAATGGGGTCCGGCCCCCGAAAATGACATTTCGGTTGGGCAGACGTACCCATTCGTCGGCGAGTGTGTCGCCATAAAGAATATGCAAGGCCTTGTATATGCCAAGCAAGTAAGAAATGCGTGTGATGCGGTCGACCTCGAGCAGACGGGCGGGTTTTTTCTTCCACTCGTAAAAAGCGCTGCCTGACAAACCACCCAGCAAAACACAGGCGTCTTCGTCGCGCAGCTTCCAGGCTTGGGCCAGTTTGAAGAAGCCCTGCAGCGCTGACTTGGACAGCCGTTCGCGTGCCGCCTTGTCGTTAAGGTCGGTAATTGGCGTGGGTTCGAACCGGCTTGAGGGATATGCGTAGGCGAGGCTCATGGCTTTTCTCCGTTTATGGGTATTTTACACTCCATATATGGAAAAATCGATAGCTGCATATCCATTTGGACGCCCAGTGGTAAAGTATGCGGACTACCTGCCAGAAAGGGATGTGAATCCATGACATCGGTATATTCTTTTTCTGCTCAATCGCTACAAGGCAATGCCATCCCGCTGTCGGACTACACCGGCCAGGTGCTCCTGGTGGTCAATGTTGCCTCGGAATGCAGCTTTACTCCGCAGTACCAAGGCCTTCAGGCGCTATACACGGATTATGGCGAACGCGGGTTTACCGTCTTAGGGTTTCCATGCGATCAATTTGGGCACCAGGAACCGGGTAATGCCGAACAAATAGCCAGTTTCTGTACCTCCAGGTACAGCATCAGCTTTCCCCTGTTTGAAAAAATCGAAGTCAACGGACCGACCGCGCATCCCTTGTACGAGTGGTTGAAAAGCCAAAAAGCCGGCGTACTGGGTAGCCGCGCCATTAAATGGAACTTCACGAAATTTCTGGTTGACGGCAATGGGCAAGTTCTGCGGCGCTATGGTCCGATGACCAAGCCCAACGCCCTGCGCCGCGATATCGAACGCGCACTTGCCGGCAGGCCCACAACGAACTAAAAGGTTTTCTATGATTGATTTGTATTACTGGACAACGCCCAATGGGCATAAGATCACGCTGTTCCTGGAAGAGGCCGGCCTGCCCTACCAAATTCTGCCTATCAATATCAGCAAAGGCGAGCAGTTCGGCGCCGATTTTTTGAAAATAGCACCCAATAACCGGATACCGGCTATCGTCGATCATGCCCCTGCCGGCGCCGGCGAACCCATTTCTCTCTTCGAGTCGGGTGCAATATTGCTTTATCTGGCGGAAAAAACTGGTCAGTTCATTCCCGGCGATCTGCGCGGCCGCACGGAAGTCCTGCAGTGGTTGTTTTGGCAAATGGGCGGGTTGGGCCCCATGGCAGGGCAAAATCATCACTTCAGCCAATACGCTGAAGAGAAGATTCCTTACGCCATAGACCGATACGTGCGCGAGACCGCCCGCTTATACGACGTGCTCGACCGCCGGCTATCTGATCGCCCGTTCATAGCCGGCGACTATTCCATAGCCGACATGGCATGCTACCCGTGGATCGTCCCTCACGAGCGCCAAGGTCAACGACTGGATCATTTTCCTCATCTGAAGCGGTGGTTCGACGCTATTCAGGCGCGCCCCGCCACCGTGCGTGCATACGCCAAGGCCGATCAAATCAACACCACGCCTTCCATTCACGATGAAGAATCACGCCGAGTCCTCTTCGGGCTAGGTCCCAAGGCTGCGGAGTAGATACGATGAGCCGGTTTTCCATGCTTTCCCTGCGGCTGGCCTTGATCACTGCAGGCACCAGCGTGCTTGTGGCATGCGCCAGCGGGCCGTCAGATAACATCTCGCTAATTCCCGTCGAAACTGAACAGCAGACCAGTAAAGAGGGCTTGTTCACCCAGGCAGTGAAATGGAAGCATGTGAAGCCCGGATGCAAGGGGGAATGCCCGACCCTTGAGGTCGACTCCCTGGTGTTTCCCGGCAATACGCGCCTGACCGAATTGACCGACTATGCCCTGGCCATGATGACCGGCCTGGGTAATGGGGCGGCACCGTCCTACGCAACGATCGCTCAATTTGAAGATTACTTCTTCAACACGGCGGCGCCCCGGGACTCGGTCCTTTTATCGGCCAAGACCCGGTATCGCAATAAGCACCTTACCGTGGTCGAATTGAACACATGGCAGTATTTCACCGGAGCGGCTCACGGAATTTCCGCTACGCAGTTCCTTAATTGGGACAACAACACAGGCAAGGTTTTGGGACTGACCGACGTGATACAGCCTGGGCAGGAACAAGGCTATGCGGCAGCGCTCAAAGAGCAGCACGCGCAATGGCTGTCGCAAAATCCGGACGCCGTTCGCGATCCGGTCGGCTACGCCCGCATGTGGCCTTTCCAAGTCAGCCATAACTTTGCGTTCACCGACCAGGGGCTGGTCGTGAAATATGACTCATACCAAATTGCCCCATATTCTTCAGGCCAACCAGAACTGCTTATCCCCTACCACGCACTGGGTGGCGTCCTGCGTCCGGCATACGTGCAGGCCCCTGCCTAAACCTGGTTATTGCTTGTTGAAGCGATCAAGGTCGAAATACTGCGATCCGGATGGCTTTTGGGCGGCCTCGTCCTTGGCCTTATCCACTGTCTGGTGAGCTTCACGCGTCTTCTGCGGGGTGGCTGGAACCAGGGTGGCACGGGGTGGCGTGCCGCCTGACGCGCGCTCTTTCATGGTTTTTTGGCTAAGCGCATCGAGCTGGGCTGCAAGCGAGGTATGTTTTTTCTCGCGCGCCCAGTCGGCTGCATCGAGCTTCTGCAGGTTCTGCATCGTGACATCGGCGCCATTATCCAGCAGGAATTGCACCATGGCAGAGCTGCCGGAATGAGCTGCCATCATCAACGCCGTCGTGCCATCAGGTCCCGGTGCATTCACTATCGCCTTATGTGCAATCAGCATCCTGGCAGTTTCAATTTGCCCCGTCGACGCGGCATACTGTAGTGGCGTCCACCCCAGCCGGTTAACTTGGGCGCCACGCTTGATAAGGTCTTCTGCCCGTTTGGTCTGCCCCAGCACAGCCAGGTATAAGAGCGGTGTTTCGCGGTTTATGTTGATGGCGTTGAGTGCTGTCTTCGGATGAGCCGCCAGTACGTCATATACGTTCCAGGCCTGATCACGTATGGCTTGCATGATGGCGGGTTGGCCCTTAGGGCTCAGTTCGTTCGGGTCCGCACCACCGTCAAGCATGGACTTGACCTGTTGCGCACGGTCGTTGGTAATGTGTATCCACCAGTCCGTCGGATTGGCCGCATAGGCAAAAACACATGAGAGCGCTAACAAGCCTCCCATGATCGACCTGGCCAACTTAAATCGAAGAATTGATTTCATAGTATTAGTGCCTTTTCAATGAGTTGCAGTAGATTCTTAATAATCGTAATGAGCTATAGACCGGACAATCCAGCGCAGCGGCTGCATCTTAATAGCTCACATTAAGTTATCTATCTATCTTATTGAATAATTTGAAGAAATTATCAGTTGAATGGCGTGCAATGTCAGCAATCGGCACGCCTCGTAACTCGGCAATTTTTTCAGCCACATGCATGACTTTCGACGGATCGTTGACCTTGCCCCGGTAAGGGACAGGCGCGAGGTAAGGCGAATCGGTTTCGATCAGCAAGCGATCCAGTGGCAGTTTCTGCGCAAGGGCGTGCAGATCTTGCGCCTTCTTGAAAGTGACAATACCCGAAAGGGAAATATAAAAGTTCAGGTCCATCGCTGCCTGGGCGACCTCCCATGACTCTGTAAAACAATGCATGACGCCGCCAACCTCGTCCGCGCCCTCTTCCTTCATGATGCGCAAGGTGTCGGCACTGGCTGCCCGCGTGTGAATGATCAACGGCAGGCCGCTTTTCCGGCTGGCGCGGATGTGAACGCGAAACCGTTCCCGCTGCCACTCGAGCGGCTCGGATGAGCGGAAATAGTCCAGCCCCGTTTCGCCGATGGCAACAACCTTGGGCGATGCCGAAAGCCGGTGCAAGTCGTCCACGGAAGGTTCGGGTGTGTCTTCGTAGTCGGGGTGGACGCCAACGGACGCGTATAAATTATCGTGGGGCGCGACAAGCGCCATCAAGCCCGGCCAATCGGGCATGCACACGCTGACCACCAGCGCATGGCTGACCTGGTTCTGAGCCATTCTGTCCAGGATATTGGGCAAGTCCTGCGCCAACTCGGGAAAATTCAGATGGCAATGCGAATCTACATACATGGTTCAACTCTAGTGAAATTCGGTCAGGCGGTACTGGAGCAAGCCAATACCACACGCTGCAAGGCGGTATGAACAAATAATTTGGCGTTCAAAGGATGCCCGGCGACTGCCCGCTGCTGGACCAGCCATTTGGCTGTATCCGCGAGCCCTGCAGGCGTGACCCGTTTCGCGACACGCTGCGTTTCGGACGCAAGACCCGGAAAGTAGCGGACTGGTGCGCTTGCCGCAGCCAGCATCAAGTCGACGAACAGGCGTTGCAAGGCGTCTATCCAGATGTCGGGCGCCATTTTTTCCAGCTGGTCTGCCACGGGCCCCACGTCGGAACCCTTGCCTGCGGCAAGAGGCGCAATCAGCGACGCAAGCCAGGCTGGGCATGGTTCCGTGCCCGACTTGGACAACTGCAGGGCCAGCAAAGGTGCGCCGCCGGCGGCTGCAAGCCATAGTTGCGCCTGCGGCGTGCCCTGCGCCTGCAGCCAGGAGAGACATAAGTCTGGTTCCGGTACGCGCAGCGGCAGTCGGCGGCAACGCGACACAAGCGTTGGCAACAGCCGATCAGGCGCGTCAGCAACCAGCAGAAAGACGGTATGTTCCGGGGGCTCTTCCAGCATTTTCAGCAGGGCATTGGCGGAGATAGCGTTCATGGCCCTGGCCGGATAAATAACCGCAACGCGCCAGCCTCCGCGATGTGTTGCGGTATTGAACCACGGACTGAGCGCACGTAGTTGCTCGACGCGAATGTCTTTCGAAGGAATTTTCTTGGCTGCAGGCGACGCGGCATCCCCTTCGTCGGCGGATTCGATGCCAACGCCCTCTTCGAGCGCCATCGCATCGGGCCGCACCCGCCGCAAATCCGGGTGGGAGCCACTGATAAGCCACTGGCAGGCAACACATTTTCCGCAGGCTAGTCCGTTTACCGGTGCCTCGCACAGCAGACTGCCGGCGGCGGCCAAAGCAAACTGGCGTTTGCCTATGCCAGGGAGTCCGTGAATCAGCCAAGCGTGCGCGAAGCGTTCGCGCCGGCCCAGCCATGCCGCAGCAACCTCGTGCTGCCAGGGCAGGAATTGCGCCAGATCGCTCATGGCTGCGTTGCCTTGCGAATAACTTGATCGACCACGCTGATGGCTTCGGCTACAACGCGTTCAAGTGGCTGGGACGCATCGATCACAACGAAGCGGTCGGGCTCATCGCGCGCTTGAGACAAATAGCCCTCGCGGGCCCGACTCAGGAATTCGATATTTTCCTTTTCCATGCGATCCAGTTGGCTTCCGCGGGAAGTGACACGCTCCAGGCCCGCCACCGGGTCCAGATCGAGAATAATGGTGACATCGGGCCTGAATCCGTCGATGGCCAGCTCGTTGAGAGTCTTTATTAGGTCCAGCGGCAAGCCCCTGGCGAAATGCTGGAAGCTGACTGTCGCGGAGTCGAAGCGATCGGATACAACAACTTTTCCCAAGCGAATGGCCGGAATGATTTTTTCCCGGACATGCTGCGCGCGTGCGGCGGCGAATAGCATCAGCTCTGTCATGCCACACATTGCCGAGCTATCGGTGCTGAGCAGTATGTCGCGAATTTTTTCCCCGATCGGGGTGCCGCCCGGCTCGCGGGTCATGACGTGGTCATGACCCTGCTGCTGCAGGTGTTGTGCGATGGCTTTCAGGACGGTGCTTTTGCCTGCTCCGTTGCCACCGTCGCAGACTATCATGCATCCAATGGGTGGATTTTGCATTACTTACCCCGTCCGTGAATGAATTTGGCAACCGCGCGATTATGGTCCACGAGACTGGGGGAAAATTCGCTGGTGCCGTCACCGCGCGAGACAAAATACAGGAACTTGTGTGCCTCGGGATGCAGTGCGGCCAACAACGACGCCTTGCCTGGGCTGGCTATGGGGGTGGGAGGCAAGCCGCCGCGCGTGTAAGTATTCCAGGGCGTGTCGGTCTGCAAGTCTTTGCGGCGTATTTTTCCTTCGTAGGCTTCGCCCATGCCATAAATAACAGTGGGATCCGTCTGCAAAGGCATTTTCAGGCGCAACCGGTTGATGAATACCCCTGCCACGCGCCGCCGGTCCGCGCTGTGCCCCGTTTCCTTTTCAATGATGGAGGCAAGGATCAACGCTTCGTATGGCGTCTTCAGCGGAAGTTCGGGATCGCGTTCGGCCCAGGCTGTGTCCAGCAGCGTTTGCTGGGCCTTATAGGCGCGTCGCAGAATATCGAAATCGGTCGACCCGGGGACGAATACGTAGGTGTCCGGGTGGAACAAGCCTTCAGGTAGAGTCGCGCTTGCGCCGAGTTTCGTCAAAATATCGGCGTCGGAGACGCCATCCAGGGTCTGCTTGAGCTTGGCGTCGTCGCGCAATGCCTGACGAATGCGCTGATACGACCAGCCCTCTATTAATGCAAGACGCGTCTGCGTCATGTCGCCGCTGGCCATGCGCTCGAGCAGGTCGGACGGCGAGTCGCCACGCACAGCCTCGTAGGCGCCGGCCTTGAGCAGCTTGTCCCGACCGGTAATCCGGGCCAGTGCCACAAAGCCATCTTCATTGATATGGATGCCCGCCTTATTCATGAGTCGAGCAATGGTTCTAGGCCTTTCGCCTGATTCGACCAGGTAATCAATACGGTCGCCCTCAAGCTCGACGGGGTTCTGCGCCCAATACCACGCGGCTGCGCTTAAAACCAACGCGGCCAAGGCGGCAAGCAGGAAAAGCAGGATGATTAGGGATTTAAGTTTCTTCATTGCACCAAAGTGTAGCGCGGCTGTGGGGGACCGGGCGCGGGATCTGCGCCCGTCGCTTACCGGCAGGGAGACTGCAGCAGGAATCACCGAAGCCCGTTATCATAAACGCTGCGTCTTTTCGTGTCTTCGTTGCGAGTCCAATGCCCCTAATGAATCATTATTCAAACCTTGTCGCTCCTCTTGGCGATCTTGCCGTTATTGAAATCAGCGGCGAAGATGCGCCGGCTTTCCTGCACGGCCAACTTACCCAGGACATCGCCGGATTGCCGTCGGATCGTTCTTGCCTGGCAGGCTACTGCACCGCCAAGGGCAGGCTGCTGGCCACCATGGTGGTCTGGTTGGGGCCGCAAGGCGACCACCCAGTCATTTATGCCTTGGTCAAGGCAGACATCGCCCAGCCGCTCATCAAACGGCTGTCCATGTTCGTGCTGCGCGCCAAGGTCAAGTTGCAGTTGGCGCACGCCACTGTCTGGGGTGTCATGACGGACGCAGTGTCCAACTTGCCGCCATCTGCCAGTTCCACCGATCCGTCGGCGAATGCCGATCCATCAGGTGCGTGGACCGCCGGCATTCTGCGTGAAGCCGCTATGCTTTCCGGCCAACCCAAGCCTTGGCAGGTCACGCGCACGGCAACTGGCGCATGGATAACCGCCCCATCGGCGGATGCGGGCCTGGCGCGATGGTGGCTTGTTTCCAAAGACGCGCCGGACGCTCAGGGGTTATCTTCGACAGAGGCATCAAACGCATGGCGCGCCGCCGACATAACCGCAGGTCTGCCCTGGATACAGGCGGCCACGCAAGACGTCTTCATTCCTCAGACGCTTAATCTGGATCTTATCGACGGTGTCAGTTTTACCAAGGGTTGTTATCCTGGTCAGGAAGTGGTCGCCCGCAGTCACTACCGCGGCACGGTCAAGCGTCGAATGGCGGGAGGTGCAGTACTGATGCCCAAGCATGTGCAAGATACCGACAAGCTCGCGGGTGTAGATGTGTTCGACGCAAAGAAACCCGCCGCGCCTTGCGGTCGCATAATTAATTCGGCGTCCAACACGGTCGTACGCGTACTAATGGAAGTGCAGCTTTCAGACCTTGGCGATGCCGACTTCAGGGTGGGCAAGGCTGACGGCCCCAAGATCGAGCGTCAGCCCCTGCCCTACGACATTACCGCCGGCTAGCCATACTGCCTGCCGGCGGTGTTGTCTTATTTCTTGAACAGGTTCACGATGCTCGAAAAATCGAGCGAGCCGTTACCCTGAGTACTATGGATGGAGTACAGGTTGCGGGCCAGTTCGCCCAGGGGCACGGAAGCACGCGTCGTCAAGGCGGATTCAGCGGCAAGTCCAAGATCCTTCAACATAAGGTCGACCCCGAAGCCACCCGCGTATCCCTTGGATGCCGGTACGTTTTCCATGACGCCAGGCCAGGGGTTGTAGAGCTCGGTCGTCCAGTTGCGCCCGGAGCTTTTCGCCATGATGTCGGAGAGCACCTTGGGATCCAGTCCGTTTGCCACACCCAACGCCAGCGCTTCCGACGTGCCCGCCATGAGTATGCCCAACAGCATGTTGTTGCAGATCTTGGCAACCTGGCCTGCGCCTGCCGCGCCTGCATGGAAAATGTTCTTGCCCATCTTTTCAAGGTAAGGCCGCGCAGCTTCAAGGTCGGCAGATTCGCCGCCAACAATGAACGTCAATGTGCCGGCCACGGCGCCGCCGGTTCCGCCGGAAACCGGGGCGTCGATCATGCGTATGCCCTTGGCCTTGGCCGCGTCAGCGACTTTGCGCGCGGATTCTGACGCTATCGTGCTGCATTCAAGGACCAGAGTGTTGGCGGCGATATGCGTCAGCAACCCGTCGTCGCCAAGGTAAAGGCCTTCTACATGCTTGCTGGCGGGCAGCATCGAAACGACTACTTCGGCGTTCTTGACGGCTGCCTGGGCCGAGGCGGCAGCGGTCGCGCCAGCGTCGACCAGCGTCTTGATAGCCGCCGGCATCAAGTCGAATACGACCAATTCATGCCCTGCCTTCACCAGGTTCAACGCCATTGGCGCGCCCATGTGTCCTAATCCTATGAATGCAATACGACTCATTTTTTTGTCTCCGGTTGAAAAATTATGATGCTACGCCCAAGTCGGCCAGCGGATGGGCCACGGAATCGGGCCACGGCTGCTCGAAAAAGCGCTGCACCCATGCCTGTGTCGCGCCTTCCAATGAGGCGGGATTCCACTTGGGCTGCTTGTCTTTGTCGATAAGCAGCGCGCGTATGCCTTCCTTGAAGTCGCCCTGCACGCCGCACTGCAAGGATACGATGTATTCCTGGCGAAAGACCTCGGCCAGAGACATGTGTTGCACCCGCTTCAGCAGCTCGAAGCACAGGCGTGCCGAGCCGGGGGATCCGGCATTGAACGTGGCAGCGGCGCGTTTGAGCCATGGATCTTCACTGGCGGCCCACGCCTGAACATGCGCACAAATCGTGTCGAAGTCGGGGCCGTCGCATGACCGGCGAATAAGCTCGTAATGATGTTGAAGAGGTCCGGGCGCCGCTGCGTCGGGCGCCATGGTCTTCAGCAGGCCATCCAGCGCAACGTCGTTTTCCGTCCGGGATCCCGACCATGCCGATGCCTGCGCGCGCGCCATGAAGTCGTCCCAGGTGGCCGATGCCAGGGTATAGTCGGCCAGTCCCAGGAAACGGCAGTCGGAAGCGCCCAGTTGCGCGCCCGTAAGCGCCAGGAATAAACCAGTTCCACCGGGCAGGCGCGACAGCATCCAGGTGCCGCCGACATCCGGGAACAAGCCGATCGAGATTTCGGGCATGGCGAAGCGTGTGGTTTCGCTGACGATGCGATGGCTGGCACCCATCATCAGGCCGACCCCACCGCCCATCACGATGCCGTTGCCCCAGCACACCACTGGCTTGGGAAACGTGTGAATCAGGTGGTCGAGCCGGTATTCGACATCGAAAAATTCGCGCGCATAGGTGTTGTTCCAGGCAAGTCCGCTGACGTTGTCCTGGATGCCCTTGTACAAGCCATGCAGGTCGCCGCCCGCGCAAAAAGCCTTCGGCCCCGCGCCGTTGATGACAACAAACGCGATGCTGTCGTCATTTTTCCATGACTGCAACTGCACGTTCAACAACTTGCACATGTCCAGGGACAGGCCATTAAGTGTCTGCGGACTGTTCAGCGTTGCCACGCCGATCTTCCTGGCGTTGGCGGTATCCAGCAGACTGAATAAGACGGGTGAAGTCATCGGATATCGGCTCCTTTTTCCAGCAATTGGCGCGCAATAATGACACGCATGATTTCGTTCGTTCCCTCGAGAATTTGATGAACGCGGGTGTCGCGTACCAGCCGTTCCAAGGGATAGTCTTTTAGATAGCCGTAGCCACCATGAATTTGCTGCGCGTCCAGGCACACCTGGAAGCACAAATCTGTGGCCAGGCGTTTGGCCATGGCGCAATATGTCGACGCCTGGGGATCGTCTGCGTCGAGCTTGGCGGCGGCCAGGCGCACCATTTGGCGCGACGCCACGATGTGCGTAAGCATATCGGCCAGCTTGAACTGCAAGGCCTGGAAGGCGCCAAGAGGCTGCCCGAACTGTTGGCGTTCACCCATATAGCGTCGGGCTGCCTCGTAGGCGCCTTGCGCCGCACCAACCGAGCAGGTGGCGATATTGATGCGCCCGCCGTCCAGACCTTTCATGGCGAATTTGAAGCCCTCGCCTTCGCTGCCCAGCAGATTTTCGGCCGGAATCTGGACATTGTCGAATGTTATGGGGCGCGTGGATTGGCTGTTCCAGCCCATCTTCTCTTCTTTGCGCCCGTAAGTAATGCCTGGCGTGTCGCCCGGCACCACGAAGGCGGATATGCCTTTGGGTCCGGCTGCGCCGGTGCGCGCCATGACGACAAGCACGTCGGTATCGCCCGCGCCGGATATGAACGCCTTGGCGCCATTCAGCACGTACGTGTCGCCGCGCTTTTCCGCCCGCGTGGACAGGGAAGCCGCATCCGAGCCGGCGCCGGGTTCCGTCAGGCAATAGGACGCCAATTTCTCGCCGCTGGCCAATGCCGGGCCCCACGTCTCGCGCACTGACTCTGTGCCCCACGTGCCTATCATCCAGGTGGCCATGTTGTGTATGGTCAGGAATGCAGTAGTGGATGGGTCGTGCGCGGCCATTTCCTCGAAGACCAGCGTGGCGTCCAGCCGGGGCAAGCCCAAGCCGCCGATGGATTCCGGTGCGTAGATGGCGCAAAAGCCCATGGCGCCGGCGCGCGCGAATGCCTCGCGTGGGAATTCGCTTTCAGCGTCCCAACGGGCGGCGTGCGGTTCAAGCTCGCCCACGGCAAAATCTTTTGCGGCTTGCGCGAAAGCTTCCTGTTCGTCGTTCAGACGGAAATCCATGATGTTGTCCCCTTCCTGTTATACGTTGCATCATAAGCCACGTGCCCGACCCATGATTTGTGGCGAATACCATAGCGCGCCATTTACTTTTTTTATGTCATATGCACGACAATTTATTGTTTTTCCTCCGTCGCCATTGGTTTGGCGTTGTGACGAATAGGCCGATGAGCGGCACGCCGACGCCGCGATTCCATCGGGTCGAAACTAAGCGGCCGGTAGATCTCGACGCGGTCCCCGTCAGCCAGAATGCTGTCCCTCGTGCAGGTTTGGCCGTATATGCCTATGGCTGGCGCGTGATGGGGGTACTCTGGAAACTGGGAGGCAAATGGACTGGCGTCCACCGCCTGACCAGCAGAACATCCCTGGGGCATGCGCATATCGTGCCGCCAAACGCATTGCGGCGTGGCGTAGACCAGTTGAACCAGGATGGTGCCTTGTTCCGCGTGCAGCGTCATTCGCTGTACACCGCCTGTGCGCGTTGAGAAAAGGAGTCGATGAAACTGGTGGCGATACGATTGAATATGGGTCCGACCACGGCTTCCAGCGCGCGGCTGGAAAAGGCATATTCCATGATGTAGACCACCTTGCAGGCCTCGGGCGACAGCGCCTGGAATTCCCACGTGCCGGTCAACTTGGAGAACGGCCCGTCTACCAGGTGAAAGCTTATTTGCTCTGGATAGCGATGGTCGTTACGCGTCGTGAAAGTTTGTTTGATGCCCGCGATACTGATGGTGATGGATGCTTCCATCCCTTTTTCATCGTGTCTGTGGACGGTGGCGCCGCCGCACCAGGGCATGAATTCCGGATATCGGGCGACATCGGCAACCAGGTCGAACATTTGGGCCTGGCTGTGCGGGACGAGAACAGAACGCTGGACAGTATGCATTGAATGTCGTTAATGGATAGAATGTATTGATTTTACAGCCTACAACTAAAACGATACATGAGCATTGTCGAGAACCGCAAAGCAACGCACGATTACTTCATTGAAGACCGCTATGAGGCAGGGCTCGTGCTGGAAGGCTGGGAGGTGAAAGCCATACGCGCGGGCCACGTGCAGATCAAGGAAAGCTACGTTATCGTTCGCGATGGCGCGCTGTGGATAATCGGCATGCACATCAGCCCCCTGCCCACCGCGTCAACGCACATCCACCCGAATGCCACGCGCACCCGCAAGTTATTGCTCAAGGCTGACGAGATCAGCAAACTCATAGG
The DNA here is from genome assembly GCA_964581155.1 of uncultured Candidimonas sp. Taxonomy (GTDB): domain Bacteria; phylum Pseudomonadota; class Gammaproteobacteria; order Burkholderiales; family Burkholderiaceae_B; genus Pollutimonas. The sequence goes on from CAZONP010000010.1 coordinate 16,537, forward strand.
CAAGGTGGAGCAGCGTGGATATACATTGGTTCCACTTAATCTGCACTACAAGAATGGACGGGTCAAGCTTGATTTCGGACTTGGGCGCGGCAAGAAACTGCACGACAAGCGTGATACCGCGCGCGATAAAGACTGGGAACGCGAAAAAGACCGCATCATGAAGCACGACACCCGCAACAAGTAGCTTGCTGCGGCCTCCTGCCGTCCTGCATTAGCGGAAGCTGAAACCCTCCAGCTCCAGCAAGGCCACCTTGCGTTCAAGTCCGCCGGTATAGCCGGTGAGCGTTCCCGTTCCGGATAACACTCGGTGGCATGGAACGATAATCGAGACAGGGTTGCGCCCCACCGCTGTGCCCACCGGACGCCCATGCCTTGCCTGAAGGCCCGCCCGTTCGGCCAGTTCGCCGTATGACACGTACTGGCCATAGGGTATGTTCAGCAAGGCCTCCCAGACCTGTTTTTGGAATTCGGTGCCTTGCAGTCGCAGCGGCACGCTGAACGCATGGCGCCTGCCTGCAAAGTATTCGTTCAGCTGCGCTTGTGCCTGCATGAAAATGGCGCGCGCGGCGGGCGGCGTGTTTGCGAGGGCTAAAGACAAGCCGGTATTATGGATTTCGATTCGGTCGCCGTCATGGACGCCGGCGGTCGGCACCGTGGCGGCGCTTGGCCCGAACAGGCCGGCATCAGTCGGTTTGAATATTCTGAAGTTTCGAATAGCCATGCCATGCATCGTGCCCGCAGCCGGACTCGGCCGCGACGCGGGCACGCCGGCCGGTTCGTCTTGATGTGGGCAATCTTTCTGGTCGGCGAAGTACACCCCCGTCAATTGTTGGCCGTTAGAGCGTAGCCGGATTGTCCCAAGACACGATGCCATCGTTGCATAAAACATGTTGCGCCTGTCCATCCATCTAGTCCCTACAGTTTAGTTCCAGCCGCCTCCCAGCGCTTTATACAACGCAATATGATTGCTGTTGCGGGTCTGCACCAGAGTGATAAGGTCTTGCTGGGCGGAGTAGAGACTGCGCTGCGCATCCAGCACATTCAAGAAACTGTCTACGCCACGGCGGTAGCGCGCATTCGACAATGCCTGGGTATCCTCCGACGCCTCGACCAGCGCCGTTTGGGCACGTAGCTGATCGTCCAGCGTACCGCGTTGCGCAAGACTGTCCGCCACGTCGCGGAATGCGGCCTGAATGGCTTTCTCGTACTCGGCGACCGCAATATCGCGCTCCACCTCGGACACCTTCAGGTTGGCGCGGTTGCGTCCGCCCTCGAAGATCGGAATATGCAGCTGAGGCATGAAACTCCAGAACCCCGTCCCGCCATCGAACAGGCGCGATAATGCGTTGCTTGTCGTGCCGGCCGACGCCGTCAGGCTTATGCTTGGAAAAAAGGCGGCACGTGCGGCGCCTATGTTGGCATTCGCCGCCTGCAATTGCCGTTCGGCCTGCAACACGTCCGGACGCCGCTGCAAGACTTCGGAAGGCACGCCCGCGCGCAAGTCAACCAGCGTCACCTTGGCATCGTGTTGTGAGGGTGGCAACAAGGCATTCGGTACCTGGCTGCCCGCCAACAAGACCAGCGCGTTCTTGTCCTGGGCGACCTGGCTGGTGAATCGCGCAACATCCACACGCGCAGCCTCCACCGTCGTCTGGGCCTGGCGAAGCTCCAGCATGGAGGCCACGCCCAGCTCGTAGCTGCGCTTGTTCAGATCAAAGGATTTTTGCTGGCTTTCCAGCGTTTGCCGGGCAAGGTGCAGTCTGTCATGATCGGCCGCCAACGCCAGCCACGCGTTGGCAACTTCGGCAACCAATGATATCTGCACGGTATTGCGAGCTTCGCGAGTCGCCAGATAGCGTTGCAATGCCTCGTCGTTCAGGCTACGCACCCGCCCGAACAGGTCCAGTTCGTACGCGCTCATGCCGACGCCCGCACTATATTGGCGGTTGATTCCAGCCTCGCCGTTTGGCGCGACACCCGCCGGCAGGCGTTGCGCGGTGACTGTGCCGTTTGCGCCTATGGAAGGCAGAAAATCAGCCTGCCGGATACGGTATTGAGCGCGTGCGCGCTCGATATTCAAAGCTGCTACCCGCAGATCGCGATTGTTGTCCAATGCCAGGAGAATAAGCTGGCGCAGGCGCACGTCGGCAATGAAGTCTTGCCATGCAACATCCGACGCGGCGGTGCTTTCAGGGGCTGCGGTGGTCGATGATTGATTGTAGGCGGAACCCATGGGCCAGGCATTCGCAACCGGCGCCGCTGGGCGATGGTAGTTCGGCGCCATTGATGTGCATCCCGCCAGCAACAAGGCGGCCGCTACTGTAGTCAATGTTGAACGGCGCATATCAGGCCTCCTTGGCGAGCGTGGGGGTCGACGCCACCGGCGGGTTCGCAGTTACGTCATCGATTTCGGGATTCTTTCGCCTGCGCGACACCAGCCGCTGCACGATGACAAAGAATAGCGGAATGAAGAAGATGCCCAGCACCGTGGCGGCTATAGTGCCACCGAGTACACCGGTACCAATTGCGTTCTGGCTGCCCGACCCCGCCCCGGTCGAAATGGCCAGGGGCGCGACGCCGAGTCCGAAGGCGATCGAGGTCATCAATATGGGACGCAGTCGCAGCTTGGCCGCTTCAAGGGCAGCGTCGACCAAGCCCATGCCTCCCACCATAAGATCGCGCGCAAACTCCACGATCATGATCGCGTTCTTCGCGGAAAGCCCAATGGTGACCAGCAGCCCCACCTGGAAGTACACGTCATTGGACAGACCGCGCCCTCCGGCTGCCAATAAGGCCCCGAAGACGCCCAGCGGCACAACCAGCATGACGGCAAACGGTATCGACCAACTCTCGTAGAGCGCGGCCAGGCATAAAAACACCACGATCAGCGAAATGGCATACAAAGCGGGCGCCTGTGATCCGGACATGCGTTCCTGATACGACAGGCCCGTCCATTCAATGCCAAACCCCGGCGGCAATTGCTGGACGATATCTTCGATGGCGTCCATCGCGTCGCCGGAACTTACGCCTGGAGCCGGCTGGCCCTGAATCTGCATGGCGGGAATGCCGTTATAGCGCTCCAGTCGCGGCGAGCCGTGAGTCCAGTGCGCTGAAGAAAACGCCGAAAACGGGACCATGTCGCCAGCGTCGTTACGGGCATACCATTTCCGCAAGTCCTCCGGCACCATGCGCGCGTCGGCATCCCCCTGCATATACACTTTCTTGACACGACCGCCGTCGATGAAGTCGTTGACATAGACACCGCCCCAGGCGCCCGCTAGCGTACTGTTTACTTGCGCCATGCCCAAGCCCAGCGCGCCGGCCTTGGCTTGGTCGACTTCTATGCGGTATTGCGGTGTGTCGTCCTGTCCATTGGGCCGCACCGCCGTGAGCGCCGGATGCTGCGCCGCCAGGCCTAATAACTGGTTTCGGGCCTGCGTCAGTTTCTCATGGCCTGCGCCGGTACGATCCTGGAGATACAAATCAAAGCCGCTGGCATTTCCCAGTTCCAGGACGGCCGGCGGTGCAAACGCAAAGATAATTCCATCTTTGATCTGTGACAACGCGGCCGTGGCGCGGGCAGCAATGGCCGCAACGCCGTTTTCTTCGCCCGGCCTGTCATCCCACGGCTTGAGCTTCACGAACCCCAGGCCGGCATTTTGACCCGCACCTGCGAAACTGAAGCCGGCGACGGTAAAGACGGACTCGACATTATCTTTCTCGTTATTGCTGAAATGTGCCTCCATCTTGTCCAGCGATGCCACGGTGCGCTCCTGCGTTGCGCCAGCCGGCAACAACACCTGCGTGAACAATACGCCCTGATCTTCGTCCGGCAGGAACGACGTGGGCAGCCTGAAGAACAACAAGGCGGTGACGACGATGAGTGCAAGATAGATGAGCAAATAACGGGTACTGTGAACGATCATGCGCCCGACGAGCGACTGGTACTTGATGGAACTGCGATCAAACGTGCGGTTGAACCACGTAAAGAAGCGGCCGCGCTTGGCATGCTGGCCCTTGACCACCGGTTTAAGCATGGTTACACACAATGCGGGGGTCAGAATCAAGGCCACCAGCACGGACAATCCCATAGCCGACACAATGGTGATGGAAAATTGCTGGTAGATCACGCCGGTGGAGCCGCCAAAAAATGCCATGGGTACCAGTACGGCGGAAATCACCAGCCCTATGCCCACCAGCGCGCCGGAGATCTGATCCATGGATTTACGGGTGGCTTCTTTGGGTGACAAGCCCTCATCTGTCATCAGGCGTTCGACGTTCTCCACCACCACAATGGCATCGTCCACCAACAGACCTATGGCCAGCACCACGCCGAACAGCGTCAAGGTGTTGATCGAAAATCCCAGCGCGGAAAGAATGCCGAAGGTACCCAACAAGACCACGGGCACGGCAATGGTCGGAATGATGGTGGCACGGAAATTCTGCAGGAATAAGTACATGACCAGGAAGACCAGAATGACGGCTTCGACCAGCGTGGTGACCACACCTTTGATAGATACTTCCACGAATGGCGTCGTATCGAATGCAATCACAGACTTCATTCCTTGCGGAAATGACGGCTCCATGACTGCGACCTGTTTCCTTATGGCTTCGGCCGTATCCAGGGCATTTGCCCCGGTGGCAAGCTTGAATCCCATGCCGGCGGACGGCAAGCCGTTGTAACGAGCAATAATGTTGTAGGATTCACTGCCCTTTTCAAGGCGCGCGACGTCGCGCAGGCGCACTGCCGCGCCGTCGGGTGTGGAACGCAGAAGTATGTCGCCAAACTCCTCTGTGGTTTGCAGCAGCGACTGCGACGTGATCGTCGCATTCAGCTGCTGGCCGGGAACAGCCGGCGCCGCGCCAAGCTGACCCGCCGATACCTGGGCGTTTTGCGCCTGCACCGCAATGGCCACATCTCCCGGCACCAGGTTGTAGCTGTACAACTTGGCCGGATCCAGCCAGATACGCATGGCATATTGGCTGCCGAAAACCTCCACTTCACCGACGCCTTCCACCCGGCTCATCGGGTCGCGCAAATTGGCGACCGCATAGTCGCCCAGATCAGTCGCTGTCATTTCACCGTCTTCGGAGATCAGCGCAACGACCATCAGGAAATTGGCGGTCGACTTCGTTACCTGCACGCCTTGCCGCTGGACTTCCTGGGGCAGCATGGGCGTGGCGATGGCCAGCTTGTTCTGCACCTGCACTTGAGCAATGTCGGGGTCTGTGCCCGCCTTGAACGTAATCGTCAAGGCCATGCTGCCAGACGAATCGCTGGTGGACGACATGTAGTCCATGCCGCCGATGCCCTTCATTTGCTGTTCGACCACTTGGGTGACCGTGTCCTGCAACGTCTGGGCTGACGCGCCAGGATAGTTGGCTCGAATACTGATCTGCGGAGGAGCAATGCTGGGATATTGCGCAACGGGCAAGGACAGAATGGATATCCCGCCCGCCAGCATGACGACAATAGCGAGCACCCAGGCGAATATGGGGCGATCAATGAAAAAGCGTGACATATTGTATGTTTCCGGGGTTTTTTAATTACTGCGGCTGCTGCGCGGCGGCGACTTCCACTCCCTTGGCGGGAGCTCCAGGCCGTACTTTCTGCACCCCTTCGACTATCAACTTTTCGCCTGCCTGTATGCCGCCGTCGATGAGCCATTGATCGCCTATCGTGCGCGTGGCATTGAGGGTTCGGGCTTCGACCTTGCCATCGGCATTAAGCACAAGTCCGGTTGCGTCCCCCTTGGCATTGCGTGTAACGCCTTGCTGCGGTACGAGAATGCCGTTGTGGCGAACGCCCTCCTCAAGCACGGCGCGCACGTACATGCCAGGCAGAAGGTCCTGGTCGGGATTTGGGAATACCGCGCGTAGCCTGACCATACCGGTCGCCGGGTCGACGCTTGCGTCAGAGAATTGCAACTCGCCGCGATGCGCGTATGGCGTTCCATCTTCGAGAACGAGGCCAACCTGTGCCCTGCCTTCGCTCGATTGCGTGAGCGAGCCGGTATCCAGGGCACGGCGCAGCCGCATCAGATCAATACTGGACTGCGTGACGTCAATATATATGGGGTCGAGCTGCTGAATGGTGGCCAGCGACGCGGCTTGGCTGGCCGAGAGCAAAGCGCCCGGCGTAATGCTGGACTGGCCGATACGTCCGGAAATGGGCGCAGTCACCTTCGTGTAACCCAGGTCAATCGCCGCCACGTCAACCGCAGCGCGCGCCGATGCCACATCGGCGGTTGCCTGCTGAAGCTGCGCCGCTGCCTGGTCATTGTCTTGCTGGCTGACGGCATTTATTTTGACTAGTTCGCTGTATCGCGATGCGGTCAGACGCGCCACCTTCAAGTTCGCCTGCGCTTTGGCCAGCGCCGCCTTCGCGCTGTTATGTTTGGCTTTATAGGAAGCGGAATCAATTTCGTAGAGAGTTTCTCCCGCCTTGACGTCGCTTCCTTCCTTGAACAGGCGGCGCGTTACGATGCCCCCCACCTGGGGGCGCACGTCCGACACCATATAGGCGCTGGTGCGGCCAGCCAACTCCGTGGTCAGCGATACAGGCTGCTCGACGACGGTGAACACACCGACCTCGGCCCGGGCAGGCGGAGCGACTTGCGCCACCGGCTCACTGCAACCGGCGATAAGCACCGCGATGGCGGCGACCGACACCGATTGGACAAACAGGCGGCGCGTTCTTATTTTCATGATTTCCCTGGGAAGCAATAGTTTATAACTGTACTGTACGGTCAGTTTACGCTTGACAAATTAGGGCTGTCAAGCAAAACTGTACGGATGGGTACAGTAGACAAATGAGGAAAAATGAGAACAAAAACTGAAGCAAAGCGCGATGCCATCATGGAGACGGCGCTTCAACTGTTCAGAGAGGTAGGCTTCGAGGCGGCATCCATGTCGACGATCGCCGCGCGGGTCGGTGGCTCCAAAGCGACGCTGTACAACTACTTCCACTCAAAAGAGGAGTTATTGCTTGAGGCCATGATGGACTCAGCCGATCGGCACGCCAAAGACGTGCTGGCACTCTTGCGGACATCCGGCGATTTGACCGCGCAATTGCACGGCTTCGTCACATCCCTCTTAAAGCTGATAGGCCTGCCCGAAACCACCGAAGTGTTACGGGTAGCAATATCGGTGGGTGGGACATCCAGCATTGGGCGCCAGTTTTATGAACTGGGCACCCACGAGGTATGGCTGCATATAGCCGACGTCCTGCGCCATGAAATAAGGCAAGGCACCTTGCGCGACTCTGATCCGGACATGATGGCCATGCACCTGCGCTGCCTATGCGAGGCCGATGTGTTGCGCAATCTTCTGGGAGCGGGCACATCGATCAGCGACGCTGAAATCCGGCGCAAGGCTTCATGCATCGTGAATATTTTCATGCAGGCATACGGCGTAGTGGCCAGCAAGGCTGGCCACTAAAACTACCAAACCCGGCATGCCGCCGCCGGAACCCCAAAGCCCCGGCGGCGGCGTGGGCGATTACTTTGCCAGACGCTGCCAGGTGTCGACGACGGTGTCCGGATTAAGCGACATCGACAAAATGCCTTCATCGCGCAGCCAGTTTGCCAGATCGGGGTGATCTGACGGGCCCTGTCCGCAAATGCCAACATACTTGCCCGCTTTCAGGCATGCCTGAATCGCGCGTCTGAGCATGAACTTGACGGCTTCGTCCCGTTCGTCGAAGTCGGCCGCCAACAGTTCCAGCCCCGAGTCCCTGTCCAGGCCCAATGTAAGCTGGGTCATGTCGTTGGAACCGATGGAGAAGCCATCGAAGTACTGCAGGAATTCGTCGGCCAGTATGGCGTTGGAAGGCACTTCACACATCATGATCAAGCGCAAGCCATTGTCGCCGCGTGCCAGCCCGTTGCGCGCAAGCAAGTCGACCACTTTGGCGGCCTGCGGCAAGGTACGCACGAATGGCACCATGATTTCCACGTTGGTCAAACCCATGTCGTCGCGCACTTTCTTAAGCGCTTCGCATTCCATCTTGAAGCACTCTTCGAATTCGGCGGATACATAGCGCGACGCGCCACGGAAGCCCAGCATGGGGTTCTCTTCTTCCGGTTCATAGCGTGAGCCGCCAACCAGTTTGCGATATTCGTTGGACTTGAAGTCCGACAGGCGAACGATGACGGGCTTGGGGTAGAACGCCGCTGCCAGCGTGCTGATGCCTTCGGCGAGCTTTTCGACGAAGAAGGCGCGTGGGCTGGCGTATCCGCGTGCGGCCGATTCAACCGCCTTTTTCAGTTCGGCATCGACGTTGGGGTAGTCGAGCACGGCCTTGGGGTGAACGTTGATATTGTTGTTGATGATGAACTCGAGCCGAGCCAGGCCTACACCATTATTCGGGATTTGCGAGAAATCGAACGCCAGCTGCGGGTTACCCACGTTCATCATGATCTTCACGCCGATCTCGGGCATTTCGCCCCAGCGCACTTCTTCGATTTCGGTTTCGATCAGGCCGTCGTAGATGCGCCCTTCGTCGCCTTCAGCGCATGAAACGGTAACCTCGCGGCCGTCGCTCAGCACATCTGTGGCATTGGCGCAGCCGACGACCGCCGGAATACCCAGCTCGCGCGCGATGATGGCCGCGTGACACGTGCGTCCGCCGCGATTGGTGACGA